>NZ_RHQO01000005.1:93438-135998 GCF_003935475.1 Pseudomonas sp. p99-361
CGTTTTGGGTGGCGGTGTGGGGGGGGGGCCCCGGCCCGGCGGCGGGCGGCGCGGGGGGGGGCCGCTGCAGGCGCGGCATCGACAACGGCCAGGGCAGCTCGGCGAGTACCCACAGGCCTTGCTTGCGCGCCTCTTGGGCCAGGTCGAAACGCTGCGGCGCAGGCTGGCCGACGAACAACAGGGCACGGGCCTGTGTCAGCCGTGCGAGCAGGGCACGGCCGGCCCTGGTTGGCATGGCATGGTCGAGAATCAGCAGGTCTGGGCGGCGTTCGGCGCCAAGGCGGGCATCCAGTTCAGCGGTGGTCGCGCTGATGCGCACAGCGAACACGCCTTGGGCGTTGAGGGCCTGGTGCAGCAGGATCTGGTGCGATGGGCGTGCCTGATGAATCAACACGACGGTCTGGTGCATGAGCCGCTCCTGATGGGAGGACCGGCTAATTTAGGCGCTGGTGAATGCCGCCTGAATAGGATGATTCTGATTAAGCTGCGGGAACTGGCTATACCGCGTCAGCTGAAGCCAACGCGGTTGCCTGCAGGAGCGGCCTTGTATCGCGACGGGGCTGCGCAGCAGCCCCAGGCACACCCATTACAATGGCTTGCCGCGGTTGCCATGCTGGCTGACAAAGCCCTGTACCGCTTTCAGGTCATTGGCCAGCACCGTGCAACGCTCCTCACGGCTGAACAGGTCGCTGAGGTGCGCCGGCAGCTCGAGTGCCTTGCCCACACCGGCCTTTTCTACCGCTTCAGGGAACTTGACCGGGTGCGCGGTACCCAGCACCACCATCGGCGTGTCCAGGTTGCGGCGGCACTCACGGGCGGCCTTGACGCCGATCGCGGTGTGCGGGTCGAGGACCTCGCCAGTGGCGGCGAACACCTCGGCGATGGTCTCGCAAGTCTGCTCGTCGCTGACGGCCAACGAATCGAACAGCTTGCGGGCTTCGGTCCAGCGGTCCTGCTCGACGCTGAAGCCGCCACCCTGCTTGAAGTTGGCCATCAGTTCGGCAATTGCGCCACCGTTGCGGCCGTGCAGGTCGAACAGCAGGCGCTCGAAGTTGGACGACACCATGATGTCCATCGACGGCGACAAGGTGGCGTGCAGGGTTTCCTTGACGTACTGGTTGCCGCTCATGAAGCGGTGCAGGATGTCGTTGCGGTTGGTGGCCACGATCAGCTGGCTGACCGGCAGGCCCATGTTGCGCGCCAGGTAGCCGGCAAAAATGTCGCCAAAGTTGCCGGTCGGCACCGAGAACGCCACGGAACGCGACGGCCCACCCAACTGCAGGGCGGCATGGAAGTAGTAGACGATCTGGGCCATGATGCGCGCCCAGTTGATCGAGTTCACGGCCACCAGGCGGGTGCCCTTGAGGAACGACTGGTCGGCGAAGCTGGCCTTGACCATTTCCTGGCAATCGTCGAAGTTGCCTTCGATGGCGATGTTGTGGATGTTGTCACCGAAAATGGTGGTCATCTGCCGGCGCTGTACTTCCGACACGCGCTGGTGCGGGTGCAGAATGAAGATGTCGACGTTGTCGCAACGGCGGCAGCCTTCGATGGCCGCGGAGCCGGTGTCACCACTGGTGGCGCCGATGATCACCACGCGCTCGTTGCGCTTGGCCAGCACGTGGTCGAGCAGGCGCCCGAGCAGTTGCAAGGCAAAGTCCTTGAACGCCAGGGTTGGGCCGTGGAACAGCTCGAGTACCCATTCGTTGCTGTTCAGCTGGCGCAGCGGGGCCACCGCTGCGTGGGCGAACTCGCCGTAGGTTTCTTCGAGGATCTTCTTGAAGTCGGCGTCGGCGATGCTGCCTTCAACGAACGGGCGCATGACCCTGAAGGCCAGTTCGTGGTACGGCAGGCCGGCCCACGAAGCGATTTCTTCCTGGGTGAAACGTGGCAGGTTTTCCGGCACATACAGGCCGCCGTCACTGGCCAGGCCAGCCAGCAGCACGTCTTCGAAATTCAGGGCCGGTGCCTGGCCGCGGGTACTGATATAGCGCATGGGTGCAAACCTTTGATTTGAGCGGCAAGCTGCGAGCGGCAAGCTACAAGAAAAGCCGACTGGCCTTGCTCTTGTGCTCCGCATCTCGCTGTTCCCGCGAATTTACTCTGTTCGAAGCCTCAAAACTGCACTGCCTTCACTTGCAGCTTGCAGCTTGAGGCTTGCCGCTTAGTTGAGCTGCTCGACGCGAATGCGCACAACCTTGCCGACCACGTCCTGCAGGGCTTCCAAGGCGACGATGGCATCATTGATGCGCTGCTCGACCACGCCGTGGGTGACCAGGATCATCGGTACCAGGCCGTCCTGTTCCTCGGCTTCCTTCTGCATGATCGACTCGATGTTGATACCACGCTCGGAAAGGATGCTGGCCACCTGGGCCAGCACGCCTGGGTGATCCTTGGCCTGGATACGCAGGTAGTAGGCGCTCTCGCAGGCTTCGATCGGCAGGATCGGGTGGGCCGACAGCGAATCGGGCTGGAAGGCCAGGTGCGGTACGCGGTTTTCCGGGTCGGAGGTCATGGCACGGACCACGTCGACCAGGTCGCCAACCACCGACGAGGCGGTTGGCTCCATGCCGGCACCGGCACCGTAGTACAGGGTCGAACCGGCGGCGTCACCGTTGACCATCACGGCGTTCATCACGCCGTTGACGTTGGCGATCAGGCGGTCGGCGGGGATCAAGGTCGGGTGCACGCGCAACTCGATGCCTTCCGCGGTGCGCCGGGCCACGCCCAGGTGCTTGATGCGGTAGCCGAGGGCCTCGGCGTAGTTCACGTCAGCGGTGGTCAGCTGGGTGATGCCTTCGGTATAGGCCTTGTCGAACTGCAGCGGAATGCCGAACGCGATGGAGGCGAGGATGGTCAGCTTGTGCGCAGCATCGATCCCTTCGACGTCGAAGGTAGGGTCGGCTTCGGCGTAGCCCAGCGCCTGGGCTTCGGCCAGCACATCGGGGAAGGCCCGGCCCTTCTCGCGCATTTCGGTGAGGATGAAGTTGCCGGTACCGTTGATGATGCCGGCCAGCCAGTTGATGCGGTTGGCTGACAGGCCTTCACGAATGGCCTTGATCACCGGAATGCCGCCGGCCACGGCCGCTTCGAAGGCGACGATCACGCCTTTTTCGCGGGCCTTGGCAAAGATTTCGTTGCCGTGCACGGCGATCAGCGCCTTGTTGGCGGTGACCACGTGCTTGCCGTTCTCGATGGCCTTGAGCACCAGGTCGCGGGCGATGGTGTAGCCGCCGATCAGCTCGATGACGATGTCGATCTCGGGGTTGCTCGCAACGTCGAACACATCAGCGGTAATGGGGGTACCGGTAATCTGGCAGTTCGGGTTCTGCGAGCGCATGGCGATCTGTGCCACTTCAATACCGCGCCCGGCACGACGGGCAATCTCCTCGGCGTTGCGCTGAAGTACATTGAAGGTTCCGCCACCGACGGTCCCCAACCCACAGATGCCTACTTTGACCGGTTTCACTGTGAACTCCCCATTGAACGGCCGGCACCTTGCCGACCGTGAAACATGCCGTCACCCCATGACGACGGCGTACTGAATTGGATTACTTGGCCAGCGCCAGCTTGGCGACCTGTGGCGCCGGCTGGTAGCCCGGAATGACCTGGCCGCTTTCCAGCACGATGGCCGGCGTGCCGTTGACACCGATCGACTGGCCCAGCTGGAACTGCTTGCCGACCGGGTTGGCGCACTTGGCCGCCTTGATTTCCTCGCCTTCGACCATTTTGTCCATCGCCGCGCGGCGGTCGCTGGAGCACCACACCGCCTGCAATTGCTGGTCACCCGGCGAACCGAGGCCCTGGCGCGGGAAGGCGACATAGCGCACTTCGATACCGCGGCGGTTCAGTTCAGGCACTTCGGCGTGCAGCTTGTGGCAGTACGGGCAGGTGGTGTCGGTAAAGACGGTGATATGCGACTTGGTTTCGCCCTTGGCAGGATAAACCACCATCTCGGCGGCTGGAATGCCGTTGATAAGCTTGGCCACGCCTTGGCGTTCGGTTTTTTCGGTAAGGTTGACCGGCTTGCCGTTCTGGATCTGGAACAGATAACCCTGCATCACGAACTGGCCATCGGCGCTGGCGTAGAGCACCCGGCCGCCCTGCAGCTTGACTTCGTACAGGCCGTTCAGCGGGCTGCTGGCCACGCTTTCCACGGGTACTTCCAGCTCGAGGTTTTGCAGTGATTTACGGATGGCCTGCTCGGCACCGGTATTGCTGTCGGTTGCCGCGGCAAGCGCAAAGGTACTGGCCAGCGCCAACGCGGCGGCGGCGAAAAACTGGGTCACGCGCATGGGAACTCCTGAAGGCGGACAGGGACCGGAGGGCGCCACCGGCGAAAAAGAGCGGTGAGCGTGCGGCCCTTGGTGCAAACCGCCCAAGCCTACCACATCACGCTGCTGGTGAAGGGCCTGGCAAGGACCGGTCGGCGGAACATGAAAAACATTCATCCACGCGGGTGGTGCTGGGCGTGCAACTGTTGCAGGCGAGCCTTGGCCACATGGGTGTAGATCTGCGTGGTCGACAGGTCGCTGTGGCCCAGCAGCATCTGCACCACGCGCAGGTCGGCGCCATGGTTGAGCAAATGGGTGGCAAAGGCATGGCGCAGCGTATGCGGGGACAGCGGCTTGTCGATACCGGCCACGCGGGCATGGTGCTTGATGCGGTGCCAGAAGGTCTGGCGGGTCATCTGCTCGCCGCGAAGGCTGGGGAACAGTACATCACTGGGGCGGCCATTGAGCAGTTCGGCACGGCCACTGCGCAGGTAGCGCTCCAGCCATACCACGGCTTCTTCGCCCATGGGAACCAGGCGCTCTTTGCTGCCTTTGCCCATGACCCGCAGCACGCCCTGGCGCAGGTTGACCTGGTCGAGGGCCAGGCTGACCAGTTCGGTGACGCGCAGACCACAGGCGTACAGCACTTCGAGCATGGCGCGATCACGCTGGCCGATGGCCTCGCCCAGGTCCGGGGCCTGCAGCAGGGCTTCGACGTCCGCTTCGGACAGCGACTTGGGTAAAGGCTTGCCCAGTTGCGGCATGTCGACCTGCAAGGTCGGGTCGATGGCCACCAGCTTTTCCCGCAACAGGTAACGGAAGAAGCCGCGCAGGCCGGAGATGAAACGTGCCGTGGAACGCGGCTTGTAGCCCTGCTCCAGGCGCCAGGCCAGGTGGTCGAGGATCAGGTCGCGGCCAGCGTCGGGCAGCGCCACGGAGCGCTCATGCAGCCAGCCGTTGAACAGGGCCAGGTCACTGCGGTAGGACACGCGGGTGTTGTCGGACAGGCCTTTCTCAAGCCACAGGGCGTCGAGGAACTGGTCGATCAGGGGGTGGTCTAGGGCGGGCATTCAGGGCTGCTGGGTGTTGGAGATGGGGCTAGTGTTTCACAGCAGCCTGGGGGTTGTCTGTACCGGCCTCTTCGCGGGCACGCCCGCTCCCACAGGGCCTGCACAGGCTTTGAATGCTTTGCATGGCTTGTAGAAGCGAGCGCGCCGGCGAAAGGGCCAGTGCAGAAGAACTCAGGCCTGGGGCAAAACCGGCACCGGGCGCTTGTCCTCGTCGATGGCGACAAAGCTGAACACCCCATGGATTGCACGCTCACGGCCGTCCAGGTACATGTTTTCTACGAACACATCCACTTGCACCTGCAAACTGGTGTTGCCGACCTTGATCACCGTGCCCACCAACTCGACGATCGAGCCCGCCGGGATCGGGTGCTTGAAGTCGATGCGGTCGGTGGACACGGTCACCAGCGGCAGGCGGCAGAAGCGCGTGGCAGCGATGAACGACACCTCGTCCATCCAGGCCAGCGCAGTACCGCCGAACAGGGTGTTGTGGTGGTTGGTGGTGTTGGGGAACACCGCCTTGGTCACGCGGGTAACCGACAGTTCGGTGCGGCGCTGAATTTCCTGGTCTCGGGTAGTCATCGCAATTCGATCTTCTGAAGGTTGAAAAAGCAAAAAAGCAGCCCGAAGGCTGCTTTTCTCTCGCTAGGCGGCCTCGGCCACCGGGCAAACTGTACTCAGGACAGTTTTTCCTTGATGCGAGCGGCTTTGCCGGACAGGTCGCGCAGGTAGTACAGCTTGGCTTTACGCACGTCACCACGACGTTTCACGGCCAGGCTGTCGATTTGCGGGCTGTAGGTCTGGAAGGTACGCTCTACGCCAACGCCGCTGGAGATCTTGCGCACGGTGAAGGCGCTGTTCAGACCGCGGTTACGCTTGGCGATAACGACGCCTTCGAACGCCTGCAGACGGGAACGCTCACCTTCCTTCACTTTAACCTGAACGACAACGGTGTCGCCTGGTGCGAAGGTCGGGATTTCCTTGCTCATCTGCTCGGCTTCGAGCTGCTGGATGATCTTGTTGGTCATGCTGTGCTCCTAAGATGGATACGCGATCCACCATCGATACGTTTAACTATCGTCCCGCTCGCGGAGATATTCCTCGAGCAGCTTCTTCTCTTCTCCAGAAAGCGAGCGACTTTCCAGAAGATCGGCGCGTCGTTCGAAGGTCCTACCAAGGGACTGCTTCATCCTCCAACGCCGGATGTGTGCATGGTTGCCACTTAGCAACACGTCGGGAACACGCTGATCCGCATACACCTCAGGCCGGGTGTAGTGCGGGCAATCAAGCAGACCGTCGGTAAAGGAATCCTCTTCCGCCGAGTCCACATGCCCTAAAGCTCCGGGCAGCAGCCGCGTAACCGCATCGATCAGTACCATGGCCGGCAGCTCGCCACCGGAAAGCACATAGTCACCAATCGACCACTCCTCATCGACATGAGCCTCGATAAAGCGCTCGTCGATGCCCTCATAACGACCGGCGATCAGGATCAACGACTCCTGTTCGGCCAGGCCTTTGACCGCTTGCTGAGTCAGCTTGCGGCCTTGTGGCGAAAGGTAGATCACCTTCGCCGCAGCTCCGGTTGCCTGCCTGGCGCTAACCAGTGCATCTTCCAGAGGCTTGATTTTCATCACCATGCCCGGACCACCGCCAAACGGCCGATCATCTACCGTGTGGTGACGATCTGTGGTGTAGTCCCGCGGGTTCCAGCAAGTCACCTGAAGCAACCCTTGTTTCACCGCGCGGCTGGTAATGCCGTACTCCGTGATGGCCGAGAACATCTCGGGGAACAACGTGATGACATCTACGCGAAGGTTACCCATCGTTTAGAAATCCGCGTCCCACTCAACCCGCATCGTGCCTGCTTCCAGGTCGATTGCCAGCACGCATTGCTCCGTATAGGGCAACAGCCGCTCGCGATCATCCAGGCTGCCCGCACAGGGCTTGACCACCATTACATCGTTCGCGCCAGTCTCCAACAGGTGATCGACCTTGCCGAACAGGTGTTCGTCCTGGTTGATGACCTTCAGACCCACCAACTGATACCAGTAGTACTCGTCGGCAGCCAGGTTGGGCAAAAGGCTCCGCGCAATGCAGATTTCGTAACCGCTCAGAAGCCGGGCTTCATCACGATCATCGAGGCCTTTCAGTTTCACGACCAGGCCCTTTTGGGAGCCACGACCGCTGACCAGCTCGACCTGCTTTACCTTGCCTTCGTGCCGAAGCGTCCAGCGCGGATAATCCAACAGGTTTTCAATCGGATCGGTAAAGGAATACACCTTCACCTCGCCGCGAACGCCGTGAACCGAAAAAATCTTGCCAACGACGATGAGGTCGTCAGCCTTTTCTGGCGTCGCGTTCATACGTTTCAGGCAGCGGCCTTGGCAGCGTCCTTCAGCAGCTGAGCAACGCGCTCAGACGGCTGTGCGCCCTGGCTCAGCCAGTAGGTGACGCGCTCCTGGTTGACCGACAGCTTGACTTCGGCGCCCGATGCGATCGGGTTGAAGAAGCCAACGCGCTCAACGAAACGGCCGTCACGGGCGTTACGCGAGTTGGTCACGGTCAGGTGGTAGAATGGGCGCTTTTTCGAGCCGCCACGGGCCAGACGAATGGTTACCATGTGAACATCGTTCCTATAGTCGGTGTTGCAGTTTTTACTGCAAATCTGAATGCCAAATAGGCACACGGGTGCCCAAAAGGCCGCATATTCTCGGGGAATACACGGACATTTGCAAATGACTTTTTCGGCAAGGCACCGCCCCGCCGTCCAGATTTGCCGGTTGCGCCGCGAAATTCGCGGCCGTTGCCCCGCCATGGCGGGGGTTCTGGGTGCCTGCCCGACGAAAGGCAGGCACCCGGAATACGTGTTACAGCTTGGGCATGCCGCCGCCCGGGAGCATACCGCCCAGGCCGCGCATCATCTTGGCCATGCCGCCCTTGGCAGAGAACTTCTTCATCATCTTCTGCATCTGCTTGTGCTGCTTGATCAGCCGGCCGATGTCCTGCACCTGGGTACCGGAACCCAGGGCGATACGGCGCTTGCGCGAACCGCTGATCAGGTCAGGGTCGCGGCGCTCGGCCGGGGTCATGGAGTTGATGATCGCTTCCATCTGCTTGAACTGCTTCTCGGCCGCGCCCTGGGCGTTGCCCATCTGCGACAGGTTGACCCCGCCGATGCTCGGCAGCTTGTCCATCAGGCCACCCAGGCCGCCCATGTTCTTCATTTGCTGCAGCTGGTCGCGGAAGTCTTCGAGGTCGAAGCCCTTGCCCTTCTTCAGCTTCTTGGCGAGCTTGTCGGCCTTGGCCTTGTCGATGGTCTGCTCGGCCTGCTCGATCAGGCTGAGTACATCGCCCATGCCCAGGATGCGCGAGGCCACACGGTCGGGGTGGAACGGCTCGAGGGCCTCGGTTTTTTCACCCATACCGATGAACTTGATCGGCTTGCCGGTAATGGCACGCACCGACAGCGCAGCACCGCCACGGGCGTCACCGTCGACCTTGGTCAATACCACGCCGGTCAGCGGCAGCGCCTCGCCAAAGGCCTTGGCGGTGTTGGCGGCGTCCTGGCCGGTCATGGCGTCGACCACGAACAGGGTTTCGATCGGCTTGACCGCAGCGTGCAGCGCCTTGATCTCGGCCATCATGTCGGCATCGATGTGCAGGCGGCCGGCGGTGTCGACGATGACCACGTCGATGAACTTGAGCTTGGCTTCGCGGATGGCCGCTTCGGCAATGGCCACCGGCTTCTGGCTGATGTCGGACGGGAAGAAGGTGACACCGATGTCGTTGGCCAGGGTTTCCAGCTGCTTGATCGCCGCCGGGCGATAGACGTCGGCGGACACCACCATCACGCTCTTTTTCTTGCGCTCCTTGAGGAAGCGCGCCAGCTTGCCAGCGGTGGTGGTCTTGCCGGCGCCCTGCAAGCCGGCCATCAGTACCACGGCAGGCGGGGCGGCATTGAGCGCCAGGTCTTCGTTGGCCGCGCCCATGAGGCTTTCGAGCTCGGCCTGCACGATCTTGACGAACGCTTGGCCCGGGGTGAGGCTGCGCGACACTTCGGTGCCGACCGCACGGTCCTTGACGCTGTTGACGAAATCCTTGACCACCGGCAGGGCGACGTCGGCCTCGAGCAGGGCCATGCGCACTTCGCGCAGCGTGTCCTTGATGTTGTCTTCAGTCAGCTTGGCCTTGCCGGTGACGTGGCGCAGCGTCTGTGACAGGCGGTCGGTCAGGTTTTCGAACATGGTGATCCTTTCAGGCCCAGTAAAGCCGAGGTTTGTCAGGCGCCTGCAGGGAAAAGCATACCCGCCAGGCACAGCAAGGCGGCGATTATAGCGAAGTGCGGCGGCGGCGCCCACCTTGGCTTCCGAGCGGCAAGCGGCAAGCGGCAAGCGGCAAGCTACAAGCTACAAGCTACAAGCTACAAGCTACAAGCTACAAGCTACAAGCAAGAGCCGATGCGCGGGATGGCTGCTTTTTCTTGAAGCTTGCCGCTTGAAGCTTGAAGCTTGAAGCTTGCCGCTTAAAGCCCCCCGCTTCAGGCTTGCAGCTTCCAGCTTGCAGCTCACTATGCCAAACTCCGTCTCTTTAAGGCTCGCCAATCAGGACTTATGTTCTCCTCACCCAGCCTCATCCCCAACCTGATCGCCGCCGGCCTTTATGTAGCAGCGGCCATCTACCAGGGCTCATACCTCGCCCAGGGCCGCAAGGCCGACAAGCGCCTGCTCGGCCTGCTCGGTGCCGTTGCGGTGCTGGCCCAGGCCGGCGCACTGTTCTTCCAGTTGATCACCCCACTGGGCCTGAGCCTGGACTTCTTCAGCGCAGCCAGCCTGATCGCCGTGGCAGTGATTGCCCTGACCCTGCTCGCCTGCCTGCGCATACCGGTGGAAAACCTGCTGGTGCTGCTGTTCCCGCTGGGCGCGGTAACGGCCTTGCTGGCGCAGTTCGCGCCACCCGGCACGGTGCCACTGATCGACGAGGAGCCGGGCATTCTTGCGCACATCCTGTTGTCGATCCTGGCCTATGGGCTGTTCACCATTGCCGTGTTCCAGTCGCTGCTGCTGCTGCTGCAGGACCGCCAGCTGAAGAACAAGCACCCGTCCGGGCTGATCCGCAACTTCCCGCCGCTGCAAACCATGGAAAGCCTGTTGTTCGGCTTCCTCTGGGCCGGCTGGTGCCTGCTGTCGCTGTC
This sequence comes from Pseudomonas sp. p99-361, assembly GCF_003935475.1. NCBI lineage: Bacteria > Pseudomonadati > Pseudomonadota > Gammaproteobacteria > Pseudomonadales > Pseudomonadaceae > Pseudomonas > Pseudomonas sp. p99-361. The sequence goes on from NZ_RHQO01000005.1 coordinate 103,971, forward strand.
GCTGATCTCCGGCTGGCTGTTCCTCGAAAACCTGTTCGCCCAGCACCTGGTGCACAAAACCTTGCTGGCCTGCGTTGCCTGGGTCGTATTCAGCGTGCTGCTGTGGGGGCGAACCCGCCTGGGTTGGCGCGGCCACAAGGCCATTCGCTGGACGCTGGCCGGTTTCTGCCTGCTGATGCTGGCCTATTTCGGCAGCAAGCTGGTTCGCGAATTCATTCTGCATATCTGACGGCCACCCATGGACACCCTGCCGTACGCACCGCTACTGGTCACGCTGGCATTGGCGCTGCTCTGGGCAGCGCTGTTCACTGCTGTGGACGTTGCGCGCCTGCAACTGGCTGGCGCGCTACGCAGTGGCGATGATGGCCAGCCAGCGTTGCCCGCCCAGGCGCTGGTGCTGTGCGCCAGCCTCGGCAAACTGCTGGTCCTGGGCCTGGCGTGCCTGGTCGGGCAGCGCTACGACGGCGAACACGGCTTCTGGCTGGCCGGGCTGGCCGCTGCCGCGGCCTTGCTGGTGTTTGCCGAGTTCCTGCCGCGGCGCCTGGCGCGGCGCAACCCGCAAGCACTGGCCAGCCTGGGCGTAAGCCTGCTGAAAGCGCCGCTCACGCTGCTGCAGCCGTTCGCCTGCCTGCTCGACGGTTGCGCCAAACTGATCTTGCGCCCATTTCGCGCGCAACCAGCGGCAGTGCCCCTGCACCCGCAGGAAGATGACGACCCGGATGAAGACGAGCGCCACGAAGCGCCCCGCCACGGCCTGCTCGACGGCCTGCAGGCGCTGGACAAGGTCACCGTCAACGACATCCTGGTGCCGCGCAGCGAAGTGGACGGCATCAACCTCGACGAGCCGATCGAGCGCATCATCGAACAGCTGATTGTCAGCCGCCACACCCGCCTGCCGGTGTACCACAACGACATCAACCAGGTGGAGGCGATCCTCAACACCAAGCTGATCAGCCATTTGCTGCCCAAGGCCGAGTTGACCCTGGAGGCGCTGCACGGGGCCTGCTACGAGCCGTATTTCGTGCCCGAAAGCACACCGCTGCAAATGCAACTGCTGAACTTCCACAAACAGCAACGGCGCCTGGGTGTGGTGGTGGACGAGTATGGCGAAGTGCTGGGTATCGTCACCCTGGAAGACATTCTCGAAGAAATCGTCGGCGAGTTCGAAGACGAACAGAGCCTGGAAAACCCGCACGTGCATCCGCAGCCCGATGGCACATTCGTCATCGATGGCACTGCCTCGCTGCGTGAAATCAACCGCAGCCTGGGCTGGCACCTGCCCTGCGACGGTGGGCCGAAAACCCTGAACGGCCTGGTGACCGAAGCACTGGAAAGCATTCCCGAAAGTGCCGTTTGCCTGAAGATCGGCCGCTATCGCCTGGAGATCCTCGAAACCGAGGACAATTGTGCCAGCAAGGTACTGGTGTGGACCCTGGCGCGCTAGCTATACTCGCCCCACGCTTACCCAGCCCCGCCGCCACGCCTGCTACCCGCACCCGGCGTTTCACGGCCAGTCCGCCCCACTGACACGCCCCGCGGTCCTGCTTCCACACCCTGAACAGTGCCCGCCCCCGCCCCTATCCCCCTTGGGCTATCGTCAGTCGGGCGCACACAACAACAAAACGCTCCGGCGCCCGCGCCGCCGTGCCTGCCTTTGCAGCGCACCCGTCGTGGACCAAGCCCACGGAGCCGGACCAGACTGTTAGGGACCTACTTAATGACAAGCAGCACCTATGCCCAAGCCCCTGGGGCGCCGGTCAACTCGCCCGCGCGGGTAGCCACTGCCAGTTTCATTGGCACCGCCATCGAGTTCTACGACTTCTACGTTTACGCCACGGCTGCCGCCCTGGTCATCGGGCCGGTGTTTTTCCCCTCCGGCTCGGGCACCGCACAGATGCTGGCGGCCTTCCTGACCTTTGGCATTGCCTTTCTTGCCCGGCCGCTGGGCTCGGCACTGTTCGGCCATTTTGGCGACCGCATCGGCCGCAAATCGACCCTGGTCGCCTCGCTGCTGCTGATGGGTGTGTCTACCACGGCCATCGGCGTGCTGCCGGGCTACGACAGCATCGGTGTATGGGCACCGATCATCCTTTGCCTGCTGCGCTTTGGCCAAGGCCTGGGCTTGGGCGGCGAATGGGGCGGCGCTGCGCTGCTGGCCACTGAAAACGCCCCGGAGGGCAAGCGCGCCTGGTTCGGCATGTTCCCGCAATTGGGGCCATCGATCGGCTTCCTGGCGGCCAACGGCCTGTTCTTGACCTTGGCCCTGACTCTGAGCGACGAGCAGTTCCGTGAGTGGGGCTGGCGTATCCCGTTCCTGCTCAGCGCCGCCCTGGTGCTGGTAGGCCTGTATGTGCGCCTGAAGCTGGAGGAAAGCCCCGTGTTCGCCAAGGCTGTTGCCCGCCATGAGCGGGTGAAAATGCCGGTGGTCGACCTGTTCGCCAGGCACTGGCGCCCTACCCTGCTGGGCGCTGCCGCCATGGTGGTGTGCTATGCGCTGTTCTATATCTCCACCGTGTTCTCGCTGAGCTACGGTGTGACCACGCTGGGGTACAGCCGGGAGACGTTCCTCGGCCTGCTGTGCTTTGCAGTGGTATTCATGGCGCTGGCGACGCCGCTGTCGGCCTGGCTCAGCGACCGCTACGGGCGCAAGCCGGTGCTGATCGTCGGCGGCCTGCTGGCGGTGGCGTCGGGCTTTACCATGGAGCCTTTGCTGACCTCGGGCTCTACCGCCGGCGTGGCACTGTTCCTGGCCATCGAGCTGTTCCTGATGGGGGTGACCTTTGCACCGATGGGGGCTTTGCTACCGGAGCTGTTCCCAACCCATGTGCGATACACCGGCGCTTCGGCGGCGTATAACCTGGGTGGGATTGTCGGCGCCTCGGCGGCCCCGTTCTTCGCCCAGAAGCTGGTGAGCATGGGCGGTTTGAGCTGGGTGGGGGGCTACGTGTCGGCAGCCGCAGTGATCAGCTTGATCGCTGTGCTGTGCCTGAAAGAGACCCGCAATACTCAGCTGTGAGTCTCAAGCTGCAAGCTACAAGCTACAAGCTACAAGCTACAAGCTACAAGCTACAAGCTACAAGCTACAAGCTACAAGCTGCAAGCTACAAGCGATGCGCATTCTCTTGCAGCTTGAAGCTTGAAGCTTGAAGCTTAGAACTCGACCTTGACCGCCTGCGAAGCGCGGGTCGCCTTGGCCCGCGCCGCTTCAACCGACTCGTCGCGCGCCAGGCACACACCCATGCGGCGGGTACCGTTGATTTCCGGCTTGCCGAACAGGCGGATGGCAGTATCCGGCTCGCTCAAGGCTGCACCCAGGTTGGCGAAGCTGGTCTGCTGCGACTGCCCCTGCGGCAAGATCACCGCCGAGGCCGAAGGGCCGAACTGGCGCACCACCGGGATCGGCAGCCCGAGAATGGCGCGGGCGTGCAGGGCGAACTGCGACAGGTCCTGGGAAATCAGGGTCACAAGGCCGGTGTCATGCGGGCGCGGCGAGACTTCGCTGAACCACACCTGGTCGCCTTTCACGAACAGTTCCACGCCAAACAGGCCCCGGCCACCCAGCGCATCGGTGACCGCCTTGGCCACACGTTGCGACTCGGCCAGCGCTTTCTCGCTCATGGCCTGGGGCTGCCAGGACTCCTGGTAGTCACCCTTCTCCTGGCGGTGGCCGACCGGTTCGAGGAAGGTGGTGCCACCCACATGACGCACGGTCAGCAGGGTGATTTCGTAGTCGAAGTCGATGAAGCCCTCGACGATCACCCGGCCCTTGCCGGCGCGGCCGCCTTCCTGGGCATAGTCCCAGGCCTTCTGCAGGTCGGCGTCGCTGCGCAGCAGGCTCTGGCCCTTGCCCGACGAGCTCATGACCGGCTTGACCACGCATGGGTAGCCTACATCGGCCACGCCCTTGGCGAAGTCTTCGTAGGTGTCGGCGAAATGGTACGGCGAAGTGGGCAGCTCCAGCTCTTCGGCGGCCAGGCGGCGGATACCTTCGCGGTTCATGGTCAGCTGGGTCGCGCGGGCGGTGGGCACCACGTTGAAGCCTCCGTTTTCCAGCTCGACCAGGGTGGCGGTGGCGATGGCTTCGATTTCCGGAACGATGTAGTGCGGCTTCTCGGCCTCGATCACGGCACGCAAGGCCACGCCATCGAGCATGTTGACCACGTGGCTGCGGTGCGCAACCTGCATGGCCGGGGCATTGGCATAGCGGTCGACGGCGATCACTTCGACGCCCAGGCGCTGCAGCTCGATCACCACTTCCTTGCCCAGCTCGCCACAGCCGCACAGCAATACACGGGTCGCAGTAGGCGACAAGGGGGTTCCGATACGGGTCATTTCAGGTCCTCGAAGGCATCCGGGGCCGCACCCGGCTTGGCGCGACCCGCTGAAAAAGGACCGCTATTCTACACCATCAGCTGGCCGCAGCAGCCCGCCGGGCGCGAAATGCCATGGCCAGCCACACCGCGGTGACACCGGTGAACTTGGAGGCCATGGCCGTGCCGACCACCGCCGGGGCCAAGGCACCGATCATGCCGAAGAAGATGAAGGTGTCCACCGGAATGCTCAACGCCGAACTCAACCACAGGCGGTCACGCAGCGGCCGCCGGGTGACGCTGAACACCAGCCAGTCGATCAGTTCGGAAATGAAGAACGCGGTGGCGCTGGCCAGGGCGATGGCCGGCTCCGAGGTCACATACGACAGCACCAGCGCCACCAGCATGGCGACCAGGGCGCCGTGGCCGAAGCGGGTTTGCACCATGTCGCGCAGGATGAACACCAGGCCGCCCCAGGCAGACCAGATGACGTCCAGGTGCGGGGCACTGGAAAAGGCGTAGTTGATCAGCACTACGCTGCTGATATAGGCAAGCAGATAGAACATGGCGGGTAATCTGTGGGCAAGCGGTACAGATTACCGTCGAGCCGTTCGCGGGTAAACCCGCTCCTAAAGATGATCCGTAACCCTCCAGGCTCATGCTGTACCTGTAGGAGCGGGCGTGCCCGCGAACACCGGCGGAGCCGGTGCCATGTACCGCGGTGGCGGTTTCGCGGGCATGCCCGCTCCCACAGGGCTCTGCATCAGACTAGAGGACGAGGCCAGCCTCTACTGCCCGTTCATGGCAACGCTTGAGCACCGCGCGGCGCTCGTCATTGTCCATCCGCCCCCAGCGGCCGATCTCGGCCACGCTGCGCTGGCAGCCGGTGCAGATGTCCTGCTCGTCCAGCGCACAGATGCTCACGCAGGGCGAAGCCACCGGCCGTTCCACAACATTACTCATCGTCAATTACCAACTCCCGCGCATAACGCCGGGCATTGTGCACGTAATGGGCGGCGCTGGCTTCCAGCAGGCGCTTCTGCTGCTCGGTCAGCTCGCGCACCACCTTGCCCGGCGACCCCATCACCAGCGAACCGTCAGGAATTTCCTTGCCTTCGGGAATCAGCGCGTTGGCGCCGATGATGCAATGCTTGCCAATACGCACGCCATTGAGGATCACCGCATTGATGCCCACCAGGCTGTAGTCACCGACCGTGCAGCCATGCAGCATGGCATTGTGACCGACGGTCACGCCCTTGCCCAAGGTCAGCGGCGACCCCATGTCGGTGTGCATCACCGTGCCGTCCTGCACGTTGCTGTCTTCGCCGATGTCGATCAGCTCGTTGTCGCCGCGCAGCACTGCGCCAAACCACACACTGGCATTGGCTTGCAGGCGCACGTTGCCGATCAGCGTGGCGTTAGGCGCTGCCCAACTGGTGGGGTGGCTCTCGACCCGCAGGTCGCCCAGGCGGTACTTCATGCTTGCTCCTCAGGCTGGAACGCAGACGACGGGGTTGGCCCCGCTCAGTTTTCGATGTACCGCTCAGGGGGCTGATGCAAGCTGATGCCGGCATCGAACAGCAGGTTGACCAGTTCGACGATCATGATCGCCGACAAGCCCCATATCTTGTATTCGCCATAGCGATAACTGGGTACATACCAGCTGCGGCCCTGGTAATCGATACGGTGGGTATGGTCACGCGGGTCCTGGCGGAAAAACTCCAGCGGCACGGTGAATACTGCCGCGATCTCGGCGTCGTTGGCGCGGTATTCGACGAAGTCGGGGATAACGCCGACAAACGGTGTCACTTTCAGGCCATGCAGTGAAATCAGCGGGCTGAGCGGGCCGACCACCTCCACCAGACCCGGCGGCAAGCCAATTTCTTCTTCGGCTTCGCGCAGCGCGGTGAACACCAGGTCCGGGTCTTCCGGGTCGCGGCGGCCTCCGGGAAAAGCCACTTCACCGCCATGGGTGGACAGCCCCTGGGCGCGCAGGGTCAAGACCAGTTCGGGCGCTTCGCTACGGGTAATGGGCAAAAGAACCGCCGCTTCGGGGAACCGCCGGTCGGTTTCCAGTGACGCGGGTTGGTGGTTGCTCATTCGGCGAAGTAGCTCGTCCAGCATTGCGCACGCTCGTATCCAAGGCCTGCCTTGCATGATGCACCAAAGCCGCGTGGCACCCAAGCCCCCGCGCTTGCGGCGCGCCTGCGGCCGCGCCAAGATAGCCCGGAACATAAAGGATAGTGCCATGAACTACTGCAGCGCGTGCGGCCACCCGGTCACCCTGCGGATCCCCGAAGGCGACAGCCGCCTGCGGTATGTCTGCGAGGCTTGCCAGACCATCCACTACCAGAACCCCAACGTCGTCGCCGGCGTGCTGCCCACCTGGGGCAGCCAGGTGCTGCTGTGCCGCCGCGCCATCGAGCCGCGCCGCGGTTTCTGGACCCTGCCCGCCGGTTTCATGGAGAACGGCGAAACCCTCGACCAGGCCGCCCGTCGCGAAACGGTGGAGGAAGCCTGCGCCCGGGTCGGCTCAACCAGCCTGTACCAGCTGTTCGACCTGCCGCACATCAACCAGGTGCATGTGTTCTTCCGCGCCGAACTGGCAGACCTGGATTTCGCTGTGGGCGTCGAGAGCCTGGAGGTGCGGCTGTTCGAGGAACACGAGATTCCCTGGGGTGAGCTGGCTTTCCGCACAGTCACGCGCACACTAGAATGCTACTATCGCGACCGCATCGGGGCGCACTACCCCATAGGCCATGAATACCTGCCGCCGATGCTCGTTTCACCCAATACCTAGACGCCTTCAGGGATACCGTTACATGCGCTGGTTGCTTGCCATTTTCTGCCTTTGCGTTACCTCGGTGTCCCAGGCGGCATTTACCGAGACCATCATTCGCAAGCCTGTGCAGGCCGCGCCATCCCCGTCGCCCTCGCAGCAGGCGATGCAACCGCTGATCGATAAGGTGCTGGTGATCAAGTCCGAGCGGCGCCTGCAATTGATCAGCCGTGGCGAGCCGCTGAAGACCTACCGCATTTCCCTGGGCAAGCAGCCCAAGGGCGCCAAGCAGCGCGAGGGCGACAAGAAGACCCCAGAGGGCCTGTACTGGCTGGACTGGCGCAAGCAGAGCGATCGCTTCAACCTGGCCATGCACATCAATTACCCGAACAGCAACGATGCCGCCCGCGCTACCCGTGAAGGGGTGAGTGCCGGCAGCATGATCATGATCCACGGCACACCGATCAACGATGAATACCCGGAATGGTATTTCCACACCCTGGACTGGACCGATGGCTGCATTGCCATGCGTAACCGTGACATGCAGGAGGTGTGGAACCTGGTACGCGATGGGACGTTGATCGAAATCCGGCCCTGAGCCCTACCAGCGCAGCCACGCAGGCCAGGCAATGCCGGGAGCCGGTTGCTTTAAAAGCTCGTTAACATTTCTGCCAACGAATCATCATATTTGCGCCTTATAGTCGCGGTTTGTTTCAACCCAGCGAGTACAAGGACACTCTGATGAGTCGAGATACCGGCGACAATCTGGACCGGAACCACAGCGGCAACCTGCCGATGGCCTCTGTCATGGACGTCTACCTCAGCCGCCGCAGTGTGATGCGCGGCAGCCTGGGCGCAGCCATCGCCATGATCGCCGGTACAGGCCTGGCAGGCTGCTTCGACAGCGGCGGCTCCGCCAACGATGATCCGCTCACCCAGCCGCCCGTTACCGAGCCGGAAAAGCCGAAAATGGCGCTGGGCTTCCAGTCCATCCCCGGATCGCGCACCGACGCCTGCGCAGTCGCCGCCGGCTACAGCGCCTACGTGCTCGCCCCATGGGGTACGCCGCTGAACAGCAACGCCAAGCCGTGGCGAGCCGATGGCAGCAATACCTCGACCGATCAAGCCAACGCCATGGGCATGCACCATGACGGCATGCATTTCTTCCCCATCAACGGCAGCTCGGAAGACGGCCTGCTGGCGATCAACTTCGAGTACATCGACACCGCCGCCCTGCACCCGGCCGGCCCAACGACCGATATCAATGGCAAACGCCCGGTCGAAGAAGTGCGCAAGGAAATCAACGCCCACGGCGCTGGCGTTGTGCGCTTGCAGAAAACCGATGGCCGCTGGCAGGTGGTCGACAACGACCCGCTCAACCGCCGCTTCACCACCGCATCGCGCATGGCCATCAGCGGCCCGCTGCGTGGCACCGAACACGTCAAGACCAAGTACTCCCCCGCCGGCACCCACTGCCGAGGCACCAACAACAACTGCGGCAACGGCTATACGCCATGGGGCACCTACCTCACCTGTGAAGAAAACTGGCCGGGCATTTTCGTCAACAAGGGCACCCGCCCTGAAGACCAGCAGCGCATTGGCGTGGGCACCTCCAGCGGCCAGTTCAAATGGGAAAGTGCAGCCGGCGACGCCAGCGAGGAAGCCGACGAGTTCGCCCGTTTCGACGTGACCGCCAAGGGCGCCAGTGCCACCGACGACTACCGCAACGAAGCCAGCACCTATGGCTACATCGTCGAGATCGACCCTTACGACAGCAGCACCCTCGCCACCAAACGTACCGCACTGGGCCGCTTCCGCCACGAAGGCTGCGCCCCGGGCCTGCCGGTGCCGGGCAAGCCACTGGTGTGGTACATGGGTGACGACTCCAACAACGAATACGTGTACAAGTGGGTGTCCAGCGCCGTGTGGGATGCCGCCGATGCCAACCCGGCCGACCGACTGGCCACTGGTGCCAAGTACCTGGACCAAGGCAAGCTGTACGTCGCCCGCTTCAATGCCGACGGCACTGGCGTCTGGCTGCTGCTGGACGTGACTACCCCCACCACTGGCGGGGGCACCTTGGGCGCGCTGTACGGTGACCTGCCGGGCATCCTGCTCAACACCCGGGGTGCCGGCGATGCCGTGGGCGCAACGCCAATGGACCGCCCGGAGTGGACCACGGTCAACCCGCTGAACGGCGACGTGTACCTGACCCTGACCAACAACAGTGCGCGCACCCCGGAGAAAGCCGATGCCGCCAACCCGCGCGGGCCTAACCGCCATGGCCATATCATCCGCTGGCACGACAGCGACGACCAGTTGAGCTTCGCCTGGGACATCTTCGTGTTTGGCGCCAACGCGGCCGGCACCGCCGACATCAACCGTTCCGGCCTCACCGAACTGAACCAGTTCGCCAGCCCGGATGGCATGAGCTTCGATAGCCGTGGCGTGCTGTGGTTCGAGACCGACAACGGCGAAAGCACTGTCACCGACTACACCAACGACCAGCTGCTGGCGGTGATCCCTACCGACCTGGTGGACGCCAGCGGCAAACAGGTGCCGGTGAATGCGCAGAACCAGGTGGACCTGCGGCGCTTCTTCGTTGGCCCGAATGGCTGCGAAGTGACCGGGATTACCTTTACCCCGGACAACAAGGCGCTGTTCGTCAACATTCAGCACCCAGGGAACTGGCCATGCACCGACAACGCTACGGACGCGACGCCAGCGGGTACCAAGGTAAGGCCGCGGGCTGCGACGGTGGTGATTCAGCGGGTTGATGGCGGGGAGATCGGCACCGTCTGACCGGTGTGGTACAGCTAGCCTTGCGCTGGCTTTACTGGCCTGTTCGCGGGCACGCCCGCTCCCACAAGTTGTGTAACCCTGTGGGAGCGGGCGTGCCCGCGAATAGCCCTGATGCGGTCTAGAACTCGGCGAGCCGCCACACCTCATAGGCTGGCGCCTCGTACGGGTGGCTTTGCTTGAGCGCAGCGACGACCTGCGCTACCAGCTCGTCTGCCACCACCAGCTCCACCTTCCACTCTTCCACCACCTCGACCCGGCCCGTTTGCCCGAGAAACGGCTGGCTGCCGTCCAGCGGGCGAAACTGGCCCTGGCCCAGGGTTTGCCAGGCGCAGTGGTCATAGTCACCGATGCGCCCGCCACCAGCGGCGAACACAGCGGCCTTGACCACGTCGACATGACTGGCGGGGACGAAGAAGGCGAGCTTGTACACGCCTTAGTTCACCCACACCCGCGCATTGCGGAACATGCGCATCAGCGCGGCATCTTCCTGCCACTCGTCAGGGCGCCAGGAGTTCTGCACGGCGCGGAACACACGCTCCGGGTGCGGCATCATGATGGTCACGCGACCGTCGCGGCTGGTGAGGCCGGTGATACCGCGCGGCGAGCCGTTCGGGTTGGCCGGGTAGGCTTCGGTGACCTTGCCGTGGTTATCGACATAGCGCAGGGCCACGCAACCGGACATGTCGGCGGCCAGCAGCGCTTCTTCGCTGGCGAACTCGGCATGGCCTTCACCATGGGCGATGGCGATCGGCATGCGCGAACCGGCCATGCCTTGCAGGAAGATCGAGTTGGACTTCTGCACTTCGACCATGGCCACACGTGCCTCGAACTGCTCCGAGCGGTTGCGCACGAAGTGCGGCCAGTGCTCGGTGCCCGGGATCAGCTCGTGCAGGTTGGACATCATCTGGCAACCGTTGCACACGCCCAGGGCGAAGCTGTCGGTACGCTCGAAGAAGGCCTGGAAGGCATCACGGGCGCGGCTGTTGAACAGCGCCGACTTGGCCCAGCCCTCACCGGCGCCCAGCACGTCACCGTAGGAGAAACCACCGCAGGCCACCAGGCCCTTGAAGGCCTCGAAGTCGACGCGGCCGGCAAGGATATCGCTCATGTGCACGTCGATGGCGGCGAAGCCGGCGCGGTCGAAGGCTGCAGCCATTTCAACCTGGCCGTTGACGCCCTGCTCACGCAGGATGGCCACTTGCGGGCGCACGCCTTTCTTGATGTACGGTGCGGCGATGTCGTCGTTGACGTCGAAGCCCAGCTTGACCGACAGGCCCGGGTTGTCTTCCTCCAGCAGCAGGTCGAACTCCTGGTCGGCGCAGTCGGCGTTGTCGCGCAGGCGCTGGATCTGGTAGCTGGTCTCGGCCCACTGGCGCTGCAGCATGCGGCGGTCGTCGTCGAACAGCACTTCGCCATTGAGGCTGATGGACACTTCGGCGTTGTTGACCGGCTTGCCGATCACCGCCACGCAACCTTCGCCCAGGCCAGCAGCGCTGAACTGTGCCAGTACGTCGGGGGTGGCGTCCTGGCGAACCTGAATGACCGCCCCCAACTCTTCGTTGAACAGAATGGCCGCCACATCGGCCTTGCTGTCGGTCAGCGGGTCGAGGTGCAGGTCCAGGCCGCAGTGGCCGGCAAAGGCCATTTCCAGCACGGTGGCGGCCAGGCCGCCGTCGGAACGGTCGTGGTAGGCCAGCAGGTGACCATCTTCGTTCAGGCCCTGGATCACGGCGAAGAAGGCCTTGAGGTCTTCGGCGTCGTCGACATCCGGTGCCTGGGCCGCGATCTTGCCGTAGGTCTGGGCCAGGATCGAGGCGCCCATGCGGTTCTTGCCGCGGCCGAGGTCGACCAGGATCAGGTCGGTTTCACCCTTGTCCATGCGCAGTTGCGGGGTCAAGGTCTTGCGAATATCGGTGACCGGGGCGAAGCCGGTGATGATCAGCGACATCGGCGAGGTCACGCTCTTCTCGACGCCCTCGTCGCTCCACTTGGTTTTCATCGACATGGAGTCTTTGCCGACCGGAATGGTAATGCCCAGCTCCGGGCACAGCTCCATGCCGACCGCCTTGACGGTGTCGTACAAGCGCGCGTCCTCACCTGGGTGGCCGGCAGCGGACATCCAGTTGGCCGATAGCTTGACGTCGGACAGTTTCTCGATGCGCGATGCCGCCAGGTTGGTCAGCGTTTCGCCAATGGCCATGCGGCCGGATGCCGGGGCGTCCAGCAAGGCCAGCGGGGTTCGCTCGCCCATGGCCATGGCTTCACCGGTGTACACATCGAAGCTGGTGGCCGTGACGGCGCAGTCGGCAACCGGAACCTGCCACGGGCCGACCATCTGGTCGCGGGCAACCAGGCCGGTGATGGTGCGGTCGCCGATGGTGATCAGGAAGCTCTTGCTGGCCACTGCCGGGTGGTTCAGCACGCGCTGCACGGCGCTGTCCAGGTCCAGCTCGCTTGGGTCGAAATCATCGCCCAGCTCGGCTTCACGGGTGACCGAACGGTGCATGCGCGGCGGCTTGCCCAGCAGCACGTCGAGGGGCATGTCCACCGGGGTGTTGCCGAAGTGGCTGTCGCTGACGGTCAGGTGCTTTTCTTCGGTGGCTTCACCGACCACGGCAAACGGGCAACGCTCGCGCTCGCAAATGGCCTTGAAGCGCTCGAAGTCGACGGCGCTGACGGCCAACACGTAACGCTCCTGCGACTCGTTGCTCCAGATTTCGTGCGGGGCCATGCCCGGCTCGTCGTTGGGCACGTTGCGCAGCTCGAAGCGGCCACCACGGCCACCGTCGTTGACCAGCTCCGGGAAGGCGTTGGAGATGCCGCCGGCGCCCACGTCGTGAATGAAGGCGATAGGGTTGGCATCGCCCAGTTGCCAGCAACGGTCGATGACCTCCTGGCAACGGCGCTCCATTTCCGGGTTTTCACGCTGCACCGAAGCGAAGTCCAGGTCAGCCGAGCTGGCGCCGGTAGCCACCGACGAAGCAGCGCCGCCGCCCAGGCCGATCAGCATGGCCGGGCCGCCGAGCACGATGAGCTTGGCGCCGACCGTGATCTCGCCCTTCTGCACGTGGTCTTCACGGATGTTGCCCATGCCGCCTGCGAGCATGATCGGCTTGTGGTAACCGCGTACTTCTTCACCGTGCGGGGTGTTGATGGCCTGCTCGAAGGTACGGAAGTAGCCGGTCAGCGCTGGGCGACCGAATTCGTTGTTGAAAGCAGCACCGCCCAATGGGCCTTCGATCATGATGTCGAGGGCGTCGACGATGCGCTCTGGCTTGCCGTAGGCCTGCTCCCAGGGCTGCTCGAAGCCCGGAATGCGTAGGTTGGACACGGTGAAACCGGTCAGGCCCGCCTTGGGCTTGGCGCCTCGGCCAGTAGCACCTTCGTCACGGATTTCGCCACCCGAGCCGGTGGACGCACCGGAGAACGGGGCGATGGCGGTCGGGTGGTTGTGGGTTTCCACCTTCATGAGGATGTGCACCGGCTCCTGCACCGCGCCGTACTGGCGGGTTTCAGGGTTCGGGAAGAAGCGGCCGGCAACGTTGCCGACGATCACCGAGGCGTTGTCCTTGTACGCAGACAGCACACCTTCGTTGTGCATCTGGTAGGTGTTCTTGATCATGCCGAACAGGCTTTTTTCCTGCGCCTGGCCGTCGATGTCCCAACTGGCGTTGAAGATCTTGTGGCGGCAGTGCTCGGAGTTGGCCTGGGCGAACATCATCAGTTCGATGTCGTTCGGGTTGCGCTTGAGGCCCTGGAACGCATTGACCAGGTAGTCGATTTCGTCTTCGGCCAGGGCCAGGCCGAGGTCGATGTTGGCCTTGGCCAGCGCGTCGCGGCCACCGCCGAGGATATCGACAGAGGTCATCGGCTTGGGCTGGGCGTGGCTGAACATGTCAGCGGCCTGCTCCAACTGGCCGAGCACGCGCTGGGTCATGCGGTCGTGCAGTTCGGCGGCGATCAGGGCGGCGTCAGCGTCGCTCAGGTTGCCGGCAACGTAGTAGGCGATACCACGCTCCAGGCGCTGGATTGCCTGCAGGCCGCAGTTGTGAGCGATGTCGCTGGCCTTGCTGGCCCATGGCGAGATGGTGCCCAGGCGCGGTACGACCAGGAACAGGCGGCCGCTCGGCTCCTGTACCGGCACGCTCGGGCCGTACTTGAGCAGACGGCCCAGCACCTGCTGCTGGTCGGCGGTCAGTTCGCCTTCAACATCGGCGAAGTGGGCAAATTCGGCATACAAACCAGTAACAGCGGGGACTTTCTGGCTCAGTTGCTCGAGTAATTTACCGTGGCGAAAGGCAGAAAGGGCAGGAGCGCCGCGCAGGATCAACATCGTCGGGACAGCCTCAGGAAGGGGTGTGCTTAGAGGCCGTGCATTCTAGCCTAAATCGTTGGCTTTCGGCACCCGCTCTAAGCCATGGCTGCCGGGCGGCGGAACCGGACTTTGGGGTCAAAAAAAAGCGACAAGCCGTAAGCTGCAAGCCACAAGAAAAAAACATGCCCTGCCCGGCTGCTATTTCTTGTGGCTTGCAGCTTGAAGCTTGCAGCACATAATCCGCTACCAGACAACCTAACAGTTGTCGAGATATGGTTGCGCCGGTCCTTTGCGTATACTGCAAGCTATGTTCGCCCACACTGCTTTGCGCCAGCGTTGCGCCAAATGGCTCCTCGCAACCGGACTCTTTCTGCTGCTCGGTGCCTGCGTTGAAAAACCCAGCACCCTCGAGCGCGTGAAGGAGGACGGCGTGCTGCGCGTGATCACCCGCAACAGCCCGGCCACCTACTTCCAGGACCGCAACGGCGAAACCGGTTTCGAGTACGAACTTGTCCAGCATTTCGCAGATGATCTCGGCGTGAAACTGCAGATCGAAACCGCCGACAACCTCGACGAACTGTATGATTCGCTCGGCAAACCCGCCGGCCCGGTGCTGGCCGCGGCCGGCCTGGTCAGCAGTGAACGGCGCAAGGCGCAGGTGAAATACTCGCACCCCTACCTGGAAGTCACCCCGCAGGTGGTCTATCGCAACGGCCGCCCACGCCCGACCGACGCCAAGGGCCTGGTCGGCAAGAAAATCATGGTGCTCAAGGGCAGCAGCCATGCCGACCTTCTGGCCGAGCTGAAAAAGCAGAACCCGGGCCTGGAATATGAAGAGTCCGATGCGGTCGAGGTGGTCGACCTGCTGCGCATGGTCGATGAGGGCCAGATCGACCTGACCCTGGTCGACTCCAACGAACTGGCTATGAACCAGGTGTACTTCCCCAACGTGCGGGTTGCCTTCGACGTGGGCGACACCCGTGATCAACGCTGGGCAGTCGCGGCCGGTGAAGACAACAGCCTGCTCAACGAAATCAATGAATTCCTCGACAAGGCGCAGAAAAACGGCACCCTGCAGCGCTTGAAGGACCGCTACTACGGCCATGTCGATGTTCTGGGCTACGTGGGCGCCTACACCTTCGCCCAGCATCTGCAGCAGCGCCTGCCCAAGTACGAGAAGCACTTCAAGAGCTACGCCAAGGTCGAGCAGGTGGACTGGCGCCTGCTGGCCGCCATTGGTTACCAGGAATCGATGTGGCAACCGGAGGTAACCTCCAAGACCGGCGTACGCGGCCTGATGATGCTGACCCAGCGCACCGCCCAGGCGATGGGCGTATCCAACCGCCTGGACCCGCGGCAGAGCATCCAGGGGGGCGCCAAGTACTTCATGAAAATCAAGGAAGAGCTCGACGACAGCATCAAGGAGCCCGACCGCACCTGGTTCGCCCTGGCTGCCTACAACGTCGGCAGCGGCCACCTGGAAGATGCCCGTACCCTGGCCAAGCGCGAAAAGCTCAACCCGAACAAGTGGCTGGACGTGAAGAAGATGCTGCCGCGCCTGTCGCAGAAACAGTGGTACCGGCAGACCAAGTACGGCTATGCCCGCGGTGGCGAGCCTGTGCATTTCGTGGCCAACATCCGCCGCTACTACGACATCCTCACCTGGGTCACCCAACCGCAGCTCGAAGGCCAGGTCGCCGAAGGCAACCTGCATGTGCCTGGTGTGAACAAGGACAAGCCTGCGGACCAGTCACCGCCGATGTGAGCCTGTAGCGGCCTGTTCGCGGGCACGCCCGCTCCCACAGGTCCACCACAAGCCTGAGGGGGTGGCATTCCTGTGGGAGCGGGCGTGCCCGCGAACAGGCCGGCCCAGGCTAGCCCTTGGCCCGGCGGGCCTTGAAGAAGTCGCTGAGGATCTGCCCACACTCCTGCGCCAGCACCCCGCCCTCCACCATCACCCGGTGGTTGAGAAAGCCCTGGCCGAAGAACTGCCCCTGGCTTTGCACGATCCCCGCCTTGGGCTCCAGCGCGCCAAACACCACCCGCATCACCCGTGAATGTACGATCAGGCCTGCACACATGCTGCACGGTTCCAGCGTGACGTACAGGGTGCTGCCTGGCAGGCGGTAGTTGCTGGCCGCCTTGGCCGCCGCCCGAATCGCCACCATCTCGGCATGGGCACTGGGGTCGCTGTCGATGATCGGCCGGTTGAAACCCTGGCCAATCACCTGGCCATGCTGGACCAGCACGGCCCCCACCGGTACCTCGCCCAGCGCTGCACCCTCGGCAGCCAGGGACAACGCCAGGCGCATGTATTCCTGATCGCGGCTGCGATCGATAATCTGCGGGCGCATCACACCACCGCGATAGCGGCCATCAGGCCGGTTTCCATGTGGTCGATGACGTGGCAGTGGAACATCCAGGTGCCGGGGTTATCCGCCACCAGGGCCACCTGCGCGCGCTCGTTCTTGCCCAGCAGGTAGGTGTCGGTGAACCACGGTTCCTTGATGTCGTGCCGGTTGGAGGCGATCACCTTGAAACTCATGCCATGCAGGTGGATCGGGTGCTGGTACTGGGTCATGTTCTTCAACTCGAAGATGTAGCTTTTGCCTTTTTGCAGCGTAGCGATGGGGCGGTCGGCGCAGGTCTTGTCGGTGATGTCCCAGGCTTGGCCGTTGATTTGCCAAAGGCTCGGTGGCTTGTCCTGGTCGGAGGTGACCGAAACCTTCGCCGCCCATTCGAAATTGAAGTTGAGCTTTTCGGCATTCTCCAGGTCCGGTTCGGCTATCGGGTTGGCCGGCAGCGCTGGCGGCCAGTCCCCCGGGGCATCGGTACTGGCCACCGAGCGCAGGGTGCCCAGGCGCACGAAGCCATCGCGCAGGGAAATTTCCTCCCCCGCCTGGGGAATGCGGATAGCCAGGCAGATGCGCATGCCAGGGCCGAGCCAGTACTCGTCCTCCAGGGGGCGAGGGGTCACCGGGTTCCCATCGAGCGCGTAGATCCGGGCCTCGCAGTTGCCCTTGAGGTTCACCCGGTAAGTCCAGGTGTTGTCCAGGTTCAGCAGACGCACGCGCACCACCTGCCCGGCCGGCAGTTCGGTGACCGCGTCGGCCTGGCCATTGATGGTGATCAGGCGCCCGGCGGTGCCGTTGCGCGCGGCCTCGCGCGGGATACTGAACGGCAGCCAGCCACCCTCCTCGTCCACGTGCCAGTTCTTCAGGCTGAGTGTGCGCTCATGCCGGAAGCCGGTGGGCTCGCGCTCCTCGACGATCAGCGGGCCGACCAGGCCACGGCCCAGCTCTTCGGAACTGCTGACATGAGGGTGGTACCAGTAGCTGCCCGCATCCGGTACGCGGAACTTGTAGTCGAAGTACTCGCCTGGCTTGACCGGCAGTTGCGACACATAAGGCACGCCGTCCATTTCCAGCGGCAGGCGGATACCGTGCCAGTGGATGGTGGTTTCCACCGGCAGGTGGTTGATGAAGCGCACCCGCAGCCAGGTGCCTTGGCGCACACGCAATTCGGTGCCCGGTGCTGACGGCCCGAACGCCCAGGCCTCGGTCTTGAAGCCCGGCACCAGCTCGACGTCAAGCGGCGCGGCGATCAGCTCGTAGTCATGGCCGGCGTTGTCGTCCTCGACCTTGCCCAGCCAGTAACGCGCCGCGCCACCGGCGCCCAGGCCAACCACAACCAGGCCGGTCAGGCCCTTGAGCATTTGTCGACGGGTGAAGGACATCGGTGCGGGTACCTCGTGTTCGGTGCGATCAAGCTGCCAGCCTCGGCTGACGATGAAGGGCGAATACGATACACCTGCAAATGGGAAATATTAAGTGAAGTCTCTAGAGACCCTGGCGTTCCGCTTCCATGGCGCCGCCCCACAACTGATTGAACCACTGCCGGTCATGGTCGCCAGGTTGGCGCATGGCAGCCTGCAGCAGTGCACCGTCCAGCCTGACGCGAAGGTTGTCGAGGCGCGCAGCCAGTGGCGGATGGGAGTCGAATGGATGGGGCATGGTCAGGCCCAGCACGTCCTCATCCAGCCGCAATGGCACGCGCTGCAAATGCCGGGGCAGCGCTGCCAGCAGGCCTTGGCCGCCGCACTCGTGCAGCAAGGCATCGACCATGCTGCCCAGGGCGATCGCCCGCAACAACGCCTGCATGAACAGCTCCGGCCCGGCCACTTCGGCACCGGCCCGGTCAGCCAGCAATTCCTGCTCACGCCCCCAGCGATGGACCGCGACCTGAAAATGGTGCAGGAACTGACCGGCTGCCCATACCACCGGGCGAGCGACCCAGGCGGCGCCGCGCTCAGCGTCCACCAGGGTCGAGAACTGGGCGCACATCAAGCTGAAGCGTGCGTTGGTCGCACTGCCCTGCTCCGTGTCGCGGCTGCGAAAATGGCCAAGCTCATGGCCAATGATCGCGGCGGCTTCCCGCTGGCTCAAGGCGCCGAGACACGGTAACGACAGATACAAGGTTCGGCCATTGAGTACCGACTGACAGGGCTGCAGCACGACTGGAACGCTGGTGACGAAAAAGCTTTGGTCGATGCCGACCACGATATTGTCCGGTACTGGCGCACGCAACTGCGTGGCCAGGCCCTCAACCCATTGCCAGAGCGCCGGAGCCCCCTGACGGTGAAGCTGTCGGCCGAGAAAGCTCGCCTTCGACGCCCCGATGCGCGGCCATTGCTGGCGCATTCGCCAGGCGGTACGCAGGCACACGAGCAGTAATGACGCCAGCGGCAGCACCACGATCAGCACGGTATACCCGCCCTGTGCCGCATGGCTGAAGCCGGCGCTGACTTCATACAGCAGCAGAAGGCCCAACGAGCCAGCCAGCAGCCCCATGTAGACGCTTAGCCAACGCCCCAGCACCCGCCAGCTGGCGGTCATGCGCTGGTGCAGGTAATGCGCCGAGCGCAAGGCCCGCCAGGCGTCGTACCTGAGCCTGAGCCAAGCGCCGATGCCAGCGACCAGCGCGCCCCATGCCAGCCAGCCGCCGACACCGGCCAGCGTTCTACGCACGCTAAGCCAGTGGCGGTCGGTATCGAGTTCATCCAACTGCCGTTGCAGCACTTCACGCGTGTCCAGGCGCCCTGCCAGTTCCTTGCGCGCCGCCCAAGGCAGTGTGCGCAACAAGTCCTCGCTGGGCGTTGCCAGCCACTGCCGGATGATCCCCGCCTGCTCTTGCGCCGTCTCGGCCCGCCATTGCTGCACGCCGCCCCAGCCGACCAGCAGCAGCGGCAACAGCAGCATGACCAGGCCCCAACCCAGGCGCCTCATTGCAGCGCCCCGCTATACATCTACCTGCATCAACTCCAGTTGTCGTTGGGCATGGGCCGCATTGCGGTAGGCCGCCAACAGCTCGAGCACTTCGTCGTTCCCCAGCTTGCGACCCTTCAAGGCCAGGCCGGCAGACATGATGCGAATCTGCGGTCGCGGCTTTTTCAGGGCCATCGCCTGGTTTCCGAAAAACTGCAGCTTGACCACGCGATGCTTAGGCAGCGCAGCTTCGCTGCTCATCTCCAGCGTCTGTACCATGACCAGGCCTTCGTCCTTGACCGCGATGTCCTCGACTTCAGCCATGTCGACAGGGGCGTCCAGGGTATCGACGAACAGCTGTCGGCGAGTCAGGCGCATGAACACCTGCGTGCCCGCGTTGCGGTGCTGCCAGGTCACCGCTGCCGCCATGCACAACACGAACAGCACCAGTGCGACCGCGCCCAGGCGTTGCGGGTTGAACGTGGTGACCAGCAGAATCAGGGCGCCCACCAGCAGTATCGGCCCCCAGACCTTGTAACGCCGGGTGTTGGTGAATTCGCTTTGCTCCGGGACGCGCTCGATTACCTGTTTGAGTTCGGCAACCACCCGCTCGCGCTGGGCGGCACGGGCTTGCTCATAGTCTTCGCCAAGCGCGCCGGAAAGGTCGGCCAGCGGATCGTCGGGTTTAGCCATGATCAGATGTGCTCCCCGTTCACTGCTGCTTGGCCAGGTAATCGGTCAGAAAAGCCTGCGCATCACCTTGGCGCGACAGCCCCTCGGAGTAGCCAACCGGCAACGGTTGCGGCTCACCCGGCAGGTAGAGCTCGCCGCCCCAGCCGCCCTGCACGATCAACACGACAAACTTGTTGCCATCGGCCGTCGTCCAGTAGCGGGTGTCCTTGGCGGTTTTCTCGACCTGCATTTTCTGAATGCGCATGTTCCAGTCGTGATCGACGCCTTCGACCTGGACCAGCGCCTCATTGGCGGCCCGCTCGCCAATGCGCAGCGTCCATACCTTGACGCCCTCGGTGCCCATATAGGCCTTGACCTGTTCGGCTACTGCAGGCCGTTGTTCGGCGTGTGCCTGGCCTAGCCAAAGCGTGAGCGATGCCACCAGCAAGGCAGCCCATTTACGATAAGCGAACATTTTTTCCACCATGATGCGAAACGATCGATCATTGAAGACAGCTACGCCGGCACTGCCAACCCCTGTGGCCGGTTCGCACAAAAGATGGGCCGCCGCGCACAATGGCTGTTGCCAAAAATGTGCGCGCGTTACCATTTACGCTCATGCCGCCGCCAACCAAGGACGTAGCGCCCATGCGATCGACCAGCCCCTACCTGGACACCTCCTTTTCCTTCGACAGCCCCGGCTCGCTCGCCGACGCCGGCGTGTTGGACAGCGGCAAGGCGCAGATCATGGGGCGTGCAACCGGGCATTATCGGGCGCAGACCGTGCACGCGGGGCTGCAGTACTTCGATTGCAACCTGCAGTTTCCCGAACCGCTGCAAATCGACAAACTGCTGCCGCAAAGCCTGTGCATCGTCCACGTGTTCGACGGTGCCTGGCAGCACAAGGTCGACGGCACGCTCAACCATTACGCCCCCGGCCACTTGCACCTGCTGGGCCTGGGCGAAAGCCTGGAAGCGCAGGACCAGTTGCCTGCAGACAGCCATGCGCGCATGGCGGGCGTGCGCATTGCCGGCGACTACCTGCATGAGCTGGCGCGGGACGATGCGCAATTGCTACCCCTGCTGGCCTTGACCGCAGACGGCATGCGCTTCGATCAACTCCCCCAATGCCCCGCCGTCAGCCGCTTGCTGCAGCAGCTGTACCTGTCACCCTATACCGGTGGGCTACGGCGCCTGCATTGCGAAAGCCTGAGCGTGGCCGTGGTGCTGGAGCTGGCGCGCCACTTGATAGGCCCTGCACAAGGCACGAAAAACCCGGACCGCGGGCTGCGCGACCTGGCCATCGAAGCGCGGCGCCTGCTCGACACCCAACTGGCCACCCCCCCCACCGCCGCCAGCCTTGCACGCCAACTGGGCGTGGGTGAGACCACCTTGCGCCGGGCGTTCCGCGACGAATTCGGCCGGCCTATGCTGCAGTACGTGCGCCAGCAACGCCTGGAGCAGGCCCGCACCCTGCTGCTGGAAAGACGCTGGCAGGTGTCGCAGGTGGCCTACCAGGTCGGTTATGCCAACCCTGCCAATTTCTGCCATGCCTACAAGGCCTATTTCGGCCACCCGCCTGGCAGCGAATAGCAGTTTTTCCCAGGCAAAAGAAAAGGGCCTGCAATGCGGCCCTTTTCGTTCAACGCCAGAGAGGGATCATTCCCACTCAATCGTCGCCGGCGGCTTGCTCGACACGTCATAGGTCACGCGCGAGATGCCGTCGATTTCATTGATGATACGGCCGCTGACGGTTTCCAGCAGCTCGTACGGCAGGTGTGCCCAACGCGCGGTCATGAAGTCCACGGTCTCCACGGCACGCAGGGCCACGACCCAGGCGTAGCGACGGCCGTCGCCGACGACGCCGACCGACTTGACCGGCTGGAACACCACGAAGGCCTGGCTGGTCTTGTGGTACCAGTCGGCTTTGCGCAGCTCTTCGATGAAGATGTGGTCGGCACGACGCAGGATGTCGGCGTATTCCTTCTTCACTTCACCAAGGATACGCACACCCAGGCCTGGGCCCGGGAACGGGTGGCGGTAGACCATGTCGTACGGCAGGCCCAGCTCCAGGCCGATCTTGCGCACTTCGTCCTTGAACAGTTCACGCAGCGGCTCGACCAGCTTGAGGTTCATTTCCTCCGGCAGGCCACCGACGTTGTGGTGCGACTTGATCACGTGGGCCTTGCCGCTCTTGGCGCCAGCCGACTCGATCACGTCCGGGTAGATGGTGCCCTGGGCAAGGAACTGGATGTTTTCCAGCTTGCTGGCCTCGGCATCGAACACGTCGATGAAGGTGCGGCCGATGATCTTGCGCTTCTTCTCCGGGTCGGCTTCGCCTTCCAGGTTGTCGAGGAACTGCTTTTCAGCGTCGGCGCGAATGACCTTGACGCCCATGTTCTCCTTGAACATGGCCATCACCTGGTCACCTTCGTGCAGGCGCAGCAGGCCGTTGTCGACAAATACGCAGGTCAGCTGGTCGCCGATGGCGCGGTGCAGCAGCGCGGCAACCACCGAGCTGTCGACGCCGCCAGACAGGCCCAGCAGGACGTTGGCCGAACCCACTTGTGCACGCACCTGGGCGATGGCGTCTTCAACGATGTTGGATGGGGTCCACAGGGCCTCGCAGCCACAGATGTCCTGCACGAAGCGGGACAGGATGCGACCGCCCTGCTTGGTGTGGGTCACTTCCGGGTGGAACTGCACGCCGTAGTAGCCGCGGGTGTCGTCGAACATGCCGGCGATCGGGCAGCTTGGGGTGCTGGCCAATACATGGAAATTGCCCGGCATCTGGGTGACCTTGTCGCCGTGGCTCATCCACACGTCCAGGCCCAGTACGCCGTCAGCGTCGATGTGATCTTCGATGCCGTCGAGCAGGCGGCTCTTGCCGACCACGTCCACGCGGGCATAACCGAACTCACGCAGGTCGGAACCTTCGACCTTGCCGCCCATCTGTTCGGCCATGGTCTGCATGCCGTAGCAGATGCCCAGCACCGGCACGTTCAGGTCGAACACTGCCTGCGGCGCGCGCGGGCTGTTGGCTTCGTGGACCGACTCGGGGCCGCCGGCGAGGATGATGCCGCGCGGGTTGAATTCGCGAATCGCTTCATCGTCCATGTCGAACGGGTGCAGCTCGCAGTACACGCCGATCTCGCGCACGCGGCGGGCAATCAGCTGGGTGTACTGGGAACCGAAATCGAGGATCAGGATGCGGTGAGCGTGAATGTCGAGGGCCATGACTCAATCTCTGATGCAGTTGCAAGCGTCAAGCCGCAAGCTGCAAGTTGATCGGGGAGAACGCGGTAGTCGCTGCAGCGCAACTACCGCTTGTAGCTTGAAGCTTGTCGCTTACCGCTGGAGGCGTTAGCCGACGCGGTAATTAGGGGCTTCTTTGGTGATCTGCACGTCATGCACGTGGGACTCGGCCATGCCGGCGCCGGTGATGCGTACGAACTCCGGCTTGGTGCGCATCTCTTCGATGGTTGCGCTGCCGGTGTAGCCCATGGACGAACGCAGGCCGCCCATCAGTTGGTGGATGATCGCCGCCAGCGCACCTTTGTACGGCACACGGCCTTCGATGCCTTCCGGTACCAGCTTCTCGGCACCGGCCGAGGAGTCCTGGAAGTAACGGTCGGACGAGCCTTGCGCCTGTGCCATGGCACCCAGCGAGCCCATGCCGCGGTAGGCTTTGTAGGAACGGCCCTGGAACAGCTCGACTTCACCTGGCGCCTCTTCGGTACCGGCGAACATCGAACCCATCATCACGCAGGAAGCACCGGCTACGATGGCCTTGGACAGGTCACCGGAGAAGCGGATGCCGCCGTCGGCGATCAGTGGCACACCGGTGCCTTCCAGTGCAGCGGCAACGTTGGCGATGGCGCTGATTTGCGGCACGCCGACGCCTGCAACGATACGGGTGGTGCAGATAGAGCCCGGGCCGATACCGACCTTGACCGCGTCAGCGCCGGCTTCGGCCAGGGCCTTGGCCGCAGCGCCGGTGGCGATGTTGCCGCCGATCACCTGCACCTGCGGGTAGGTTTCCTTCACCCAGCGCACGCGGTCGATCACACCTTTGGAGTGACCGTGGGCAGTGTCGACCACCACCACGTCAACCCCGGCAGCAACCAGGGCGGCTACGCGCTCGCCGGTGTCCTTGCCAGTGCCGACGGCAGCGCCGACGCGCAGGCGACCTTGGTCGTCCTTGCTGGCCAGCGGGTAGGCCTTGGCCTTTTCGATGTCCTTGACGGTCATCATGCCCTTGAGGTTGAACTTGTCGTCAACGATCAGGACTTTTTCCAGGCGGTGCTTGTGCAGCAGCTCGCGCACTTCGTTCTTGTCGGCGCCTTCGCGCACCGTGACCAGGCGCTCTTTTGGCGTCATCACGTCGCGGACCTTGGCGTCCAGGCGGTTTTCGAAGCGCACGTCACGGGAAGTGACGATGCCGACCAGGTCACCGTTGGCCAGCACTGGCACGCCGGAGATGTTGTTCAGGCGGGTCAGCTCGAACAGGTCGCGCACGGTAGCGTCGGCGTCGATGGTGATCGGGTCCTTGACCACGCCAGCCTCGAACTTCTTGACCTTGCGAACTTCGCCGGCCTGCTGCTCGATGGTCATGTTCTTGTGGATGATGCCGATGCCGCCTTCCTGAGCCATGGCAATGGCCAGGCGCGCTTCGGTCACGGTATCCATGGCGGCGGAAACCAGCGGAATGTTCAGCTCGATGCCACGAGTCAAACGGGTCTTGAGACTGACTTCATTGGGCAGTACCTCGGAATAGCCAGGTACAAGGAGGATATCGTCGAAGGTCAGGGCTTCTTGGCTGATACGCAGCATCGCGGGGGCTCCCGGGCGGGAAAAATGGAAGCGCGCCATTATACTCATGCACGGCGCGCCGCTCAATGTAAATCAAGCTTCAAGTTACAAGCGGCAAGCTACGAGAGTCGTCAGGCATACAGGCCGCTTTTTCTTGAAGCTTGCGACTCAAGGCTTGCAACTGACTTGCACCACCGTCACCGGCTGGTCGAGCCAGTCGGCGAAGCTGTCGAGAAAGGCCTGGGTAAACCCGGCCTCGCCCCAGTTGTTGAAGATGAACCCCAGGTTGGAAAAGGCACATGGCTGCAGGTAAATGAAGCCATTGATGTCATCTTCGAAGCCGCACAGCGGGCAGGTGAAGTTGTCACTGACCGCCGGCATCCATTCTTCCAGGCTTTCGAACAGCGGCTCGCCCACCTCGCGCCGGCACTGCGGGCAGCCGGCTTCTTCAAGAAACCCTTCGGTGGGGGTATAGATGCAACGCTTGAGCATCACTTCCAGGCCGTTGGCCTGCTCGCCAAAAGGCAACAACTCAGGCCGCAGGGCCACCTTGCGGGCGCCTGCAGCCAGGGCGTGGCCCATGCGGTTGCCGGTACGGCCACAGGTGCTCAACTGCTCCTCGACCACTTTCTCGCGTACCAGCCAGCGCACGATGGCACGGGCGCGGGCTTCGTGCACCGGCACGGTAGACAGCTTGGGAACGATAATGCTCTGGGTGTTCATGAACGGTACAAGCCTGAAAAACTGCGGTAAGGGCGCAATTCTACCGCTCAGGCGCCGAGGTAGCGACCGATCAGCGCCAAGCCGCTGGCCAGCACCAGCCAGGTGACCAGGCGCACAAAGGCTTCGCGCGACAGCCTGTGGGTCAGCCCACGGCCGACCCACAAGCCGATGAACATGACCGGCAGCAGGCATGCAGCCAGCAAGAGCAGGCTCTGATCGGCGTAAACACCGGCGACCAGGAACAATGCCAGGCGCACCACCGTGCTGCAGCTGATCAGCGCGCTCTGGGTGGCGCGCACCTGTTCCTTTCGTTCCAGGCGGGCACTCAGGTACAGCGCATAAAGAAAACCGCCGCTGCCGAACAGCGCCCCGAACAGCCCGCCTGCCGTACCCATTGGCACTGCCCAGAAACCCGACAGGTTCGCCGGCCGTACTCTGACCGCCAGGCTATACAGCGCGTAGGCCGTAACGAACAGGCCCATCAACAGCAACAGCACGTCAGACTGCAAACGCAGCAGGAACACCACGCCCAACGTGCAGCCCAGGGCCATGAACGGCAACAGCCGCAGCAACTCGCCGCGCACCACATCACGGCGCGAAGGCAGCAGGTTGCCGAAGGCGGCGACAAAATCGAGCAACACCAGTAGCGGGATGATTCGTGACAACGGCATGAAATGGATCAGCACCGGGCCCGCCACCAGGGCCGTACCGAAACCGGCAATGCCAAAGACGACGTAGGCCACGCCGACGCCGAGCAGGATGGGCAGCCAGTCAAGGCCGGTGAGCGACAGTTCAGTGAGCATGGCAGCAGTTCCAGGGAGCATAGGCAAAGGTTAGCCAGCTGAGAGCCATGCCGACTAATATGGCTTTATCGCCAAAGCCATCTCGAAAAGGCATGACATGACGTCCATCCGCCAGTTGCGTTACTTCGTGGAAATCGCCGAGTGCGGCAGCTTCAGCGGTGCCGCTGAACGCCTGTTCATCGCGCAGTCGGCACTCAGCCGGCAGATCAAGGAGCTGGAGCAGCAACTGGGCACGCCATTGTTCGAGCGCACCGCCCGCCTGCCGCGCCTGACCCCGGCCGGCCAGGCGTTGCTGGAGCGGGCACGGCGCCTGCTGGCCGACCTGGCGCAGGCAGAGCGGGTGACCCGCGATATTGGCCAAGGGTTGCAAGGCAGCTTGCGCCTGAACCACTCCAGCACCGTCCCGTTGACCGGCCCGCTGCTGGCGCGTTTGAGCGGTTACCTGCACGCTAACCCGGGGGTTGCACTGGACATCGCCCAGCAGTCGTCGGAGGCCCAACTGGAAGACATCGCGGCGGGGCGGCTGGATATCGGCCTGTTGCGCTTGCCGGTGCTTCGCCAGCATGAAGGCGTGGTGCTGCATGAACTGTTCAGCGAGCCCGTGCTGCTTGCGGTGGCGGCCGGGCATCCGTTGGCCGGTGCGGCGCAGGTGGCGCTGCAGCAGTTGCGCGACGAGCGCTTCATTTCCATTCCGCACCGTGAGCGCGGCGGGCTGAGCTACCTGGCAGCCTCGTTGTGCATGGATGCGGGCTTTTTCCCGCAGGCGGCGCAGGTGCTGTCGCGCAAAACGACCCAGTTGCAGCTGATCCAGGCAGGTTTTGGCGTGGCGTTGCTGCCGCAATGCATGCGCGACATTGCGCCGGCCTCGGTCAGTTTCGTCACCCTGGAGGGGGGCCGGGAAAGTACCGTGGCCCTGGCGTGCCGGCGCGATGCAGAGCAATTGGTGCGCCAGTTCGTGGCCGCGATGAAAGATCACGGCTAGCCCGCAACGCCCGGTAAGGTATGATGCCGGCCATGATCAGAGACCCTTTCGAACGACTCGGCCTGGACCGCGAGGTCCTGACGGTCAGCCAACTCAACGGCCGCGCCCGCGTGCTGCTCGAGGACGTATTCCGCAGCGTGTGGGTGGAAGGCGAGATTTCCAACCTCGCCCGCCCGGCGTCTGGCCACATGTACTTCACCCTCAAGGACAGCGGTGCCCAGGTACGCTGCGCCCTGTTCCGGCAGAGCGCCACGCGGGTGCGCCAAGCGCTGCGCGATGGCCTGGCGGTGCGGGTGCGGGGCAAGGTTTCGCTGTTCGAGGGCCGGGGTGATTATCAGCTGATTCTCGACACCGTCGAGCCGGCGGGGGATGGCGCGCTGCGCCTGGCATTCGAGGCCTTGAAGGAAAAGCTCGGTGCCGAAGGGCTGTTCAGCGCCGAACGCAAGAAGCCCTTGCCTGCCCACCCGCAACGCATCGGTATCATCACCTCCCCCACCGGCGCGGTGATCCGCGACATCATCAGTGTGTTCGGCCGCCGCGCCCCGCAGGTGGAACTGAACCTGATTCCCACGGCGGTACAGGGCCGCGAGGCCATCGCACAGATCGTGCGTGCCATCCGCCTGGCCGACGGCCTTGGCTTCGATGCGCTGATCCTGGCCCGTGGTGGCGGCTCACTGGAAGACCTGTGGTGCTTCAACGAAGAAGCCGTGGCCCGCGCCGTGGCTGCCTGCGTCACACCGATAGTCAGCGCAGTCGGCCATGAGACCGATGTGTCCATCAGCGACTTCGTGGCAGACGTGCGCGCCCCCACTCCGTCTGCCGCCGCAGAGTTGCTGGCGCCCGACAGCAGTGGTATTCGCCAACGCCTGGACGGGCTGCAGCGGCGCTTGTTGCTGCGCATGCAGAACCGCCTGAGCCATGACCGCCTGCGCCTGGACTCGCTGACCAGGCGCCTGCGCCACCCAGGCGAGCGCTTGCGCCAGCAGGCCCAGCGCCTGGACGACCTGGACATGCGCCTGCGCCGGGCGTTCCTGCTCAGCCTCAACCAGCGCCGTGAGCGTCTGGCGCGGGCAGAAACCCGCCTGGCTGCGCAACACCCGGGGCGCAACCTGAAACTGCTGGCCCAGCGCCTGGACAGCCTGGCCGAGCGCCTGCCACGGGCCATGCGCGAACTGCTCAAGGACCGCCGCCAGCGCTTCCAGACCCAGCTGCAGACGCTGCAGGTGGTCAGCCCGCTGGCCACACTGGCGCGCGGCTACAGCATCCTGCTCGACGACCAGGGCCAGGCGATTCGCAGCGCCGAACAGACCCGCAACGGCCAACGCCTTACGGCACGCCTGGACCAGGGCGAGCTGCTGGTGCGCGTGGAAGACAATCACCTGACTCCGGTCACCCTTTCGCTATTGGACTGACACATGCCCCGCCTGCTTGCCACCCTGTTCGCCCTTTCCCTGTTACTGCTGGCCGGCGGCGCCCAGGCCAGTTACATCACGCGTGCGCTGAACAAGCCGGTGCCCGGCGGCGTGGCGGTGGTCAACCTCGGCCCTGCCGCCAGCGCCCCCGAAGCGCGCTTCGACGGCAAGCCGGTGCTGGTGGTCAAGGAGCAGGAGAACTGGTTGGCCATTGTCGGAATCCCGCTGACCCAGAAGCCGGGTACTGCCGTGCTCAGCCAAGGCGGGCGCAACCTGCCGTTCAGCGTGGGTAGCAAAAAGTACCCCGAACAGCGCATTACCCTGAAGAACACCCGCCAGGTCAACCCGAACCCCGCCGACCTCAAGCGCATCGACCGCGAGCTGGCCGAGCAGATCAAGGCCTACCGCAGCTTCAGCCCTGCCCTGCCCAGCAACCTGATCCTCGACAAGCCGGTCAACGGCCCGTTGTCGAGCAAGTTCGGCGTGCGTCGCTTTTTCAATGGCGAGGAACGCAACCCGCATGCCGGGCTGGACTTCGCGGTGCCGGCAGGTACGCCCATCAAGACCCCGGCCAATGGCAAGGTGATTCTGGTGGGAGATTACTTCTTCAATGGCCGTACGGTATTCGTGGACCACGGCCAGGGCTTCATCAGCATGTTCTGCCACATGTCGAAGATCGATGTGCAGGTGGGGCAGCAACTGCGCCGGGGCGAGGTAGTCGGGCGCGTGGGCTCAACCGGCCGGGCTACCGGGCCGCACATGCACTGGAACGTGAGCCTGAACGATGCGCGGGTGGATCCGGCGATTTTCATCGGCGCGTTTCAGCCCTGAGACCGCAGCGCCAGACTCGCCGACAAACCCCGCCTCCACAGCGTTTCAGCCCTGTGACAGTGCTGTGGAAGCTGGCTTGCCGGCGATGAGGCGAGAATTGGTCAACGGGGTTCCACTGTGTTGCGCCAGCTAAAACTACCGCGCAACAATGAACAACCCCAAGGGTGAATCCAGCCATAAAATCTCGCTCATACGCTTTTTTTAAGCATTCCTCTCAATTTTTTCCGAACGCTTGCCATCCCCCACCCCACTGGTTAAGTTTGAAGGCATGAAAACCTTCAGCACCCTCATCCTGCTCCGACAACATCGCAGCCTCAGCCTGGTCAGCGCACGACTACCAGGCTGAATCGCGTCGCCTCGCCTCTTCATCTTGTTATCGCTCGGCAGGCCCGATTTCGGCCGCACACAAAAGGATTGCTTCCATGTCCATGCTCAAAGACCCTTCGAAAAAATACCGCGCCTTCCCGACTATCGACCTGCCTGACCGCACCTGGCCGTCGAAGACCATCACCGCAGCGCCCATCTGGTGCAGCTCCGACTTGCGTGATGGCAACCAGTCGCTGATCGAGCCGATGGATTCGGAGAAGAAACTGCGCTTCTGGAAGACCCTGGTCCAGGTGGGCGTGAAGGAAATCGAAGCGGCGTTCCCGTCTGCCTCGCAGACCGATTTCGACTTCGTGCGCACCCTGATCGAAGACGGCCACATCCCGGACGACACCACGATCCAGGTTCTCACCCAAGCCCGTGAAGACCTGATCGCGCGTACCTTCGAGTCGCTGCGTGGCGCGAAAAAGGCCATCGTCCACCTGTATAACGCCACCTCCCCGGCGTTCCGCCGCATTGTCTTCAACCAGGACAAGCAAGGCGTGAAAGACATCGCGGTGAATGCCGCCAAGCTGTTCGTCAAGTATGCCGCCCAGCAGCCCGAAACCCACTGGACCTTCCAGTACTCGCCAGAAACCTTCAGCGCGACCGAAATGGAATTCGCCAAGGAGGTGTGCGACGCGGTCATCGAGGTGTGGAACCCGACGCCAGAGCACAAGGTCATCCTCAACCTGCCGGCCACCGTGGAAGTCTCCACGCCGAACATCTACGCCGACCAGATCGAATGGTTCTGCCGCAATGTCAGCCGCCGCGACAGCGTGATCATCAGCCTGCACTGCCACAACGACCGTGGCACCGGCATTGCCGCCACCGAACTGGGCCTGATGGCCGGCGCCGATCGCGCCGAAGGCTGCCTGTTCGGCAACGGCGAGCGGACCGGTAACGTCGACCTGGTGACCTTGGCACTGAACCTGTACACCCAAGGTATCGACCCGCTGCTGGACTTCTCCGACATCGACGGCGTGCGTAAGGTGGTCGAAGAGTGCAACCAGCTGCCCGTGCACCCACGCCACCCTTATGTCGGCGACCTGGTACACACTGCGTTCTCCGGCTCGCACCAGGACGCCATCCGCAAGGGCTTCGCCAAGCAGCAGGAAGGCGAGCTGTGGGAAGTGCCGTACCTGCCGATCGACCCGGCCGATATCGGCCGCAGCTACGAGGCGGTCATCCGCGTCAACAGCCAGTCGGGCAAAGGCGGCATCACCTACCTGCTCGAGCAAGAGTACGGTATCAGCCTGCCGCGCCGCATGCAGATCGAGTTCAGCCAGGTTGTGCAGGGTGAAACCGACCGTTTGGGCCTGGAAATGACCGCTCAGCAAATCTACAGCCTGCTGCACAAGGAATACCTGCAGGCCAACGCGCCATACGCCCTGGTCAGCCACCGCCTGCAGGAAGAAAACGGCCACAGCGCCGTGGAAGTGGAAGTCGCCGGCGAAGGCGAAACCACCCTGCACTGGCGCGGCAAGGGCAATGGCGCCCTGGAAGCCCTGGTTGCCGGCCTGCCGGTTGCCGTGGAGATCATGGACTACAACGAGCACGCGATTGGTGCTGGCACCAACGCCAAGGCGGCGGCCTACATCGAGTTGCGCGTGGCCGGTGGCCGCCCGGTGCACGGTGTGGGTATCGACGAAAACATCACCACCGCCAGCTTCAAGGCATTGTTCAGCGCCCTGAACCGCTCGTTGAGCCAGCAGGAAGCCAAAGCGGCCTGAGCCCTGCCTGCTGAATGAGAAAGCCCGCATCGTTTGATGCGGGCTTTTTTGTTGGCCTTGTACTGGGCCTATCGCTGGCAAGCCAGCTCCCACGGGGATCGCATCAGGGCTGACAGGTGTTTGCCACAGGGTATGCAGCGCCTGTTAGAGCGAGCGCCGCCCGCGCGGCGCATCGCGAGCTGCGCTCGCTCCTACGTTTGTTTCGGGCCAGTAACGCCTGTGACAGG
>NZ_RHQO01000060.1:0-28030 GCF_003935475.1 Pseudomonas sp. p99-361
GCGGCGCTCGCTCTAACAGGCGCTGCATACCTTGTGGCAAACACCTGTCAGCCCTGATGCGATCCCCGTGGGAGCTGACTTGCCGGCGATCTGGCCAACACAGGCGGCAGCTTATTTGACGATCATGCCCACCCCACGCCCCCGTGGATCAGAGGCCGTCTCCAGCTTTGCCCCTTCTACCCGGATCGCCTGGATATCCCCCATCTCCCAGCCCTGGTCTTCCAGCACATACCCCATCTTCTTCAGGCCGTCAGCCACAGGCCCGGTCAACGGTGCATAGCTGTCGAAGTAGATGGTGTCCTTGGGCAGCAACTGATGGTGCACACGCTGCGCCGCCACCGCCTTGTCCAATGGCATGCCGTAGTCATACAGGTTGTTCATCACCTGGAAGATCGAGGTAAAGATCCGCGAACCACCCGGGGTGCCGATCACCAGCTCGACCTTGCCGTCACGGGTCATCAGGCTGGGGCTCATCGACGACAGCATGCGCTTGCCCGGCTCGATCGCGTTGGCATCACCGCCGACTACGCCAAAGGCATTGGCCGCCCCCGGCTTGGCGCTGAAATCGTCCATCTCGTCGTTCAGCAGGAAACCCGCCCCTTTCACCACCACGCCGCTGCCGTAGTCGAGGTTGAGGGTGTAGGTGTTGCTGACCGCGTTGCCGTGCTTGTCGACGATGGAAAAGTGCGTGGTCTGGTGCGGCTCCAGCCCGGGCTTGACCTTGTCAGTGTCGGAAATGGCTTTCGGGTTGACCTGCGCAGCGCGCTTGGCCAGGTAGTCCTTGGCCACCAGTTTATCCACCGGCACTTGGGTAAAGGCCGGGTCACCGAGATAGTCGGCGCGGTCGGCGAACACGCGCTTCTCGATCTCGGCCAGCAGGTGGATGTACTGCGCCGAGTTGTGCGCCACCCCTTTGAAGTCCGCCGCGCGGTCTTCCTTGATGCCCAGCAACTGAGCCAGGGCTACACCGCCGGAGCTGGGTGGTGGCGCGGTATACACCACGTTGCCACGCCAGCTGACGGCCATCGGCTCACGCCATACGGCCTTGTAATCCTGCAGGTCTTGTTTGGTGATCAGGCCCTTGTCGGCCTGCATCTGCGCCACCAGCAAATCGGCAGTCTTGCCCTGGTAGAACTCGCTGACGCCTTTGTCGGCGATACGCTCCAGGGTCTGGGCCAGTTCGGGCTGCCTGAACAGCTCGCCAACCTTCATGTTGCCGAAGTAATCGTTGAAGTTGGTCGCAGTCTTGAACATGCCCTGTGCATCGTTGCGGTACTGGTACTGCTTTTCCGCGACCTTGAAGCCATTTTTCGCATAGCCGATGGCCGGGGTCAGCAGCTCGCTCCAGGGCAGCTTGCCAAACTTGCGATGCGCCTCCCACAAGCCCATCACCGTGCCGGGTACGCCAGCGGCGCGCACCCCGACCAGGCTGAGGTTCTCGATGACCTCACCCTTGTCGTCCAGGTACATGTTGCGCGTGGCGGCCTTGGGCGCCACTTCGCGGTAGTCGAGGAAATACGGCTTGCCGTCGACGAACAGGGTCATGAAACCGCCGCCGCCGATATTGCCGGCCTCGGGGTAGGTCACCGCCAGGGTGAAGGCCGTGGCCACGGCGGCATCGACTGCGTTGCCGCCCTTTTTCAGGATATCGGCGGCGACCTGTGCACCATATTGATCGGGGGCAGCCACTGCACCGCCTTCCAGATCCGCAGCGTAAACCGAGGAACAGCTCAGGATCGCGGTTGCGAGAGCCAGGTACTGAAACGGGACAATACGCATGACACTTCCTTGGTGTTGTTTTTGTCGAGCAGTCAGTAAGGCCGATGCGCATGGACTGTGCAATCGCCCGCAGGGCGTTTCGCCGCCCGTGGGCAGGATTTGTCGCGTTCAGGCAAATCAGCAGGCGTACATGGCCAGCTTGCGCTGGATGAAATCCAGAAAGCACTGAATACGCAGGGCCAGCTGCGTGTTGCGGTAGTACACCGCGTGAATCGGTTGCCGGTAACCGTTGTTGGCTTCACCCAACAGCACCTGCAAGCGCCCGCTGCGAATGTCTTCGTGGGTCATGAAATGCGACAGGCTGACGATGCCCTCCCCGGCCAGCGCCAGCTGGCGCAGGGTCTCGCCGCTGGAAGCGAGCAACGCGGGGCGGATGCCGAAGCGGTCACCCTGGGCATGGCGTAGCGGCCACTGGTTGAGTGAGTCGGGTTGGCTGAAGCCAAGCAGGCAGTGGTTGGCCAGGTCCTCGACACGCTGGGGCGTCCCATGCTGCGCCAGGTAGGCGGGGCTTGCCAGCACCTGCACCGGGCTGCAGCCGAGGTTGCGTGCATGCAGGCTGGAGTCGGCCAGTTCGCCGATGCGAATCGCCACGTCGGTGCTGTGCTCCAGCAGATCGATGATCAGGTCGTCGGTGTTCAACTCCAGCTCTATGCCCGGGTACTGGCGGCGGAACTCGCCGATCCACGGCACAATGGCATGCAGCATGAAAGGGGCGGCAGCGTTGATTCGCAGGCGCCCGGTAGGGGTCTGGCGGTTCATCGACAGGCGCTCTTCCATGTCGTCCATCTGCTGCAGGATCAACCGCGCGCGGTCGAGGAAAAAACGCCCTTCCTCGGTGAGGTCCATACGCCGGGTGGTGCGATTGACCAGAGTGGTGCCCAGCTTGCCCTCCAGGCGCGACAGCGTGCGGCTGACGGCGGACGGGGTCTGGCCCATCTGCTCGGCAGCGGCGGAGATCGAGCCGCAGTCGATGACGGCGACGAACACCTGGAGTTCTTCGGATCGGGTTTTCACATTCGGGCCTGTGATAGGTCTGTGCAAGGATCAGATAATCGCATGTCCAGGCCAAGTGCGGCTGCTCCCACCTCACCCGTGGGAGCAGGCCAGCCCGCGAAGAGGCCAGTACAGGCAACCCATCACGCTGCCTTGCCGAACACCTTGTCCAGATGGGCCTCATAAGCTGCCAGCGCCGCCGGCACATCCGGGCGCTTCATCACATCTGTTGCCAGGAAAGTCGGCAGGCCGGTCATGCCAAGGAATTGGTTGGCCTTGTGGAACGGGAAGTACACCGCATCCACGCCTTTGCCTTCAAAGAAATCGCTCGGGTCATCGAAGGCCTGCTGCGGCGCGTTCCAGGTCAGCGACAGCATGTATTGCTTGCCGTGCACCAGGCCACCGCTGCCGTACTTCTGCGTGTGATCCGAGCGGGTGCGGCCATCGTTGGCGTAGAGGCTGCCATGGCCTGCGGTGAACACTTCATCGATGTACTTCTTCACCGTCCACGGCGCGCCCATCCACCAGCCCGGCATCTGGTAGATGATCACATCGGCCCAGAGAAACTTCTCGACCTCGGCCTGTACGTCGTAGCCACCGTCGATGAACGTCTGCTGTACATCGAAACCGGCGCGGTCCAGGTGGGCGATGGCCGCTTCGTGCAAGGTCGTATTGAGGCGGCCATCAGAGTGAGCGAACTGTTTACCACCATTGAGCAGAAGAATCTTTTTCATGCTGGCCTCCCCGGCCGAGTCAAAATTTGATGTCGGCAGGTTAGAGGTTCGCAGGGGCGGGATACAGAAGTCACCGGGCAAAATACAATTGACCAGAAGTCACGAATCAACATCACATTATTGCCGTAGAATCGGTTCACCACCTCTCACCGAGTAGCGCCCCATGACTGAGCAGATCGCCTTCATCCTCAAAGCCAAGACCCGCCCGGAAATGGCCGATGCGTTCGAAAACCTGTTCCGCCCTTATGTCGAGCCAAGCCGCCAGGAGCCAGGTTGCATCGAGTACCACATGCTGCGCGACCAGCAGGACCCGAGCCTGTTCGTGTTTTTCGAAGTGTGGGCCGACCAGGCCGCGCTGGATGTGCATTCGGCCCTGCCGCACATGGCCGCCTTCTTCGAAAAACGCATGGACTACCTTGAGCGCGATTTCGATATCCAGCAGGTCGACATGCTCAGCGCATCCAGCGCTAACCGTTGATCAGCAAGTGGCCGCCCAGTGCGGCCAGGCCGATGAAGAAACAACGCTTGAACAGCAACGCGCTGATGCGCTGACGCAACCACTGCCCGGCCAGCATGCCGAGCAAGGCTGGCGCCAGCATCAGCAGTGAAGCACCCAAGGCCTGGACACCGAGGGCATCCTGCCCGGCCAGGCCAACAGCCAGTGCCAGGGTCGAAACCGTGAACGACAGGCCCAGCGCCTGGATCATCTGCTCGCGGCTCAGGCCCAGGCTCTGCAAGTAGGGCACCGCAGGTATCACGAATACGCCGGTTGCCGCCGTGATTACCCCCGTCACCAGCCCGCACGCAGGCCCCAGCCAACGCTCGTGCGCCGCTGCCAAGCGCAAGCCCGGCCCAACCAGCCCGTACACCGCGTACGCCAGCAAGGCCGCACCCAACGCATGCGCGGCCCATGGCCCGCTGTCGATGCCCAGCCAGGCACTGCCCAGCAAGGTGCCAATGAAGATCAGCGCCAGCATCGGGCCCAGCCGCACCAGCAACGCTCGCAGGTGCCCGCCGCTGGCCAACTGCCAAAGGTTGGTGAGGGTCGACGGCACGATCAGCAGTGCTGCAGCCTGCGCCGGAGGCATAGCCAGGCCCAGCAGGCCCATCGCGATGGTGGGCAGCCCCAGGCCGATCACGCCTTTCACTGCGCCGGCCAGCAGGAACGTCAGCACCACCAGCAGCGACAGAGCAGGGCCCATGTTGTGGTAGAAAGCGAGCAAGGTATTCATGGGCCGATAATGGCCCGTGGCGGGCAGGCTGAAAATCTGCCATACCCTTAGCCAGACTCTTGCGCAGGCAGAGGCACATGCATTTTGACCTGATCGACCTCAAGCTCTTCCAGCACACCCTGGAGTGCGGCAACATCACCGCCGGTGCCAGCCGCAGCCATCTGTCGCTGCCGGCAGCCAGTGCGCGCATCCGGGCCATGGAAGCGTCGCTGGGCATCCCTTTACTGCAGCGTAACCGCCGCGGTGTTCAGCCGACCCCGGCCGGCCAGGCGCTGTTGCCGCATGCCCGCCTGATTGCCCAGCAGGTCGAACGCCTGCAGTTCGACCTGGGCCAGTACGCGCAGGGGCAGCACGGCCAAGTGCGCCTGCTGTGCAACACCGCAGCACTTACGGAGTACCTGCCTGAACTGGTGGCCGGTTACCTGGCTGAAAACCCCGGCGTCAGCGTGGACATACAGGAACTGCCGAGCCTGCGCATCGTGCAGGCGATTACGCAAGGCATGGCAGACCTTGGCATTGTTTCATCAGCCGCGCCTTTCGGGCACTTGCAAACCCGGCCGTTTCGTGACGACCCACTGGTGCTGGTAACGCCGCCTGGCCATCCGCTGGCCAGCGAGGTTGCCCCCAGCTTCATCGACAGCCTGGCGCATGGTCATGTCGGGCTTGGAGCAGGCAGTGCATTGGCGTTGTACCTGGAGGAACAGGCATTGCGGGAAGGGCGGCGCATGCAGGTGAGAGTGCGGGCCGAAGGGTTTGATGGCGTGATCCGCATGGTTGCAGGCGGGGCTGGGGTCGGGGTGGTGCCACTGGCGGCGGTGAAGCGTTGGCAAGGGCTGTTGCCGCTGCACTGGGTAGCCCTGGCGGAACCCTGGGCCAACCGCCGGTTGCTGGTGTGCGCGCGGGACTTTGCGGCGTTGCCAGGGTATGCGTCGGGGTTGGTTGACCGGCTGGTGGGAGCAACTGTCTTGCTCAATTACTAAAAGCTGGCGCGGTCCCTGTAGGAGCGGGCGCGCCCGCGAACACCGGCGCAGCCGGTGCCATGCACTGCGTTGGATTCTTCGCGGGTTTACCCGCGAAGAAGGCTCACACACAATGGCGCCATGACGCCCCACTAAAAAGGACTGTCCAGTGGCCTCGATCTACCAGCTCAAACCACGCTTCCAGGCTTTGTTGCGCCCGGCCGTGCAACGCCTTCACGACCGAGGCGTCACCGCCAACCAGGTCACTGTCACCGCTGCCGTGGTATCGCTCCTGGTGGGCCTGCTGCTGGCCGCCCTGCCGCACATCACCTGGCTGTTCATCCTGGTACCGATCTGGATGCTGCTGCGCATGGCGCTGAATGCCGTCGACGGCATGCTGGCCCGGGAGTTCGGCCAGCAATCAACCCTCGGTGCTTACCTCAACGAACTCTGTGACGTGATTGCCGATGCAGCGCTGTACCTGCCCTTCGCCTTGTTGGCCGGGGTGTCGCCTGCGCTGGTGGTGCTGGTGGTGCTGTGCGCCACCTTCAGCGAGTACGCCGGTGTCATGGGCCCGCTGGCAGGCGCCTCGCGGCGCTACGACGGGCCTATGGGCAAGAGCGACAGGGCCTTCGCCTTCGGCGTGCTGGGCACCGGCGTCGCCTTTGGCCTGCTCGATGGCGCCTGGATCAACGGCCTGTTGCTGGTCATCCTCGCGCTCTCGCTCTATACCCTCTACAACCGGGTTCGCCAGGGCCTGGCCGAAATCCGCTGAGCCTATCGTCGCCGCAAAAGGACGTTGACCATGCGCCAAGCGCAAGCGCTGCACTTTCCCACCCATGACGGTGTCGAGCTGCATTACCGTCATTGGCCTGCCACCCGCAACGAACACCAGCCACGCCGCGCCGTGGTGATGTTCCACCGGGGCCATGAGCACGGCGGGCGCATGGCCCACCTGGCCGATGAGCTGGACATGCCGGGCTACGACTTCTTCGCCTGGGATGCCCGCGGCCACGGCCGCTCGCCAGGCGCGCGTGGCGACAGCCCGGGGTTCGCCACCAGTGTGCGCGACGTGCAAACCTTCATCGAACACATCCAGGCCCACCACGGCATCGCCGAACAGGACCTGGTGGTACTGGCACAAAGCGTCGGCGCCGTGCTGATCGCCACCTGGGCCCACGACTACGCGCCCAAGGTGCGCTGCCTGGTGTTGGCCTCGCCAGCGTTCAAGGTCAAGCTGTACGTGCCGTTTGCCCGCCCAGGCCTGAAGCTGCTGAAGGCCTTGCGCGGCAATTTCTTCGTGAATAGCTACGTCAAGCCGCGCCTGCTCACCCACGACCCTGAGCGGGTGATGTCGTACGTGGCCGACCCGCTGATCAGCCGGCCCATTTCGGTAACCATGCTGCTGGGCCTGTACGAGGCCGCCGACCGCGTGGTGGCCGACGCCCAGGCCATCCAGGTGCCGACCCAGTTGCTGGTGTCCGGGGCTGATTTCGTGGTCGAGCGCCAACCGCAAGAACGGTTTTTCGACCGGCTCGGCAGCACACGAAAGGAGATGCACATACTGCCCGGGTTCTTCCACGACACCTTGGGTGAACGTGATCGGGCCCATGCCCTGAGGCGCATCGAACGGTTTGTCGACCATTGCTTCGCCAGCCCCGCCGCGTTGCCCTCACTGCTGGATGCCGACAAGACCGGGGCCAGTTGCGCCGAGGCAGAAAGCCTGGCTGCGCCGCTGCCGCGCAACTCGCCCCGCGACCTTTACTGGCGCGCCACCCGCGCTGGCTTGAGCCTGGGCAAGGGGCTGTCTGCGGGGGTGAAGCTCGGGTTTGACACCGGCTTCGATTCTGGCAGCACCCTCGACTACGTGTACCGCAACCAGCCGACCGGCAAGGGCAAACTGGGGCGCCTGATCGACCAGAACTACCTCGACGCCATCGGCTGGCGTGGCATACGCCAACGCAAACTGCACGTCGAGCAATTGCTGCGCCTGGCCATCGCCCACCTGCGTGAACAGCAACGGCCCGTGCACATTGTCGATATCGCGGCCGGCCATGGCCGCTATATCCTCGAAGCCCTTCAAGGCCTTGAGCAGTTGCCAGATTCGATCCTGCTGCGCGACTACAGCGAACTGAACGTTCAGCAAGGCAGCGCGCTGATCCGCGAGAAGGGCCTGGCTGACATCGCCCGATTCGTCCAGGGCGACGCCTTCGATCGCCAGAGCCTGGCCACACTTGAACAGCCCCCAACGCTGGCCGTGGTTTCGGGGCTGTACGAGCTCTTCCCCAGTAACCAACTGGTGGGCAATTCCCTCGCCGGGCTGGCCGACGCCATAGAGGATGGCGGCTACCTGGTCTACACCGGCCAGCCATGGCACCCGCAACTGGAGATGATTGCCCGCGCCCTCACCAGCCACCGCGGTGGCGAGGCTTGGGTAATGCGCCGGCGCAGCCAGGCCGAGATGGACCAGCTGGTTGAGGCCGCGGGCTTCCGCAAGCTGGCCCAGCGTATCGATGAATGGGGCATTTTCAGCGTCAGCCTGGCACAGCGGGTGCGCTGAGTGAGCCCGCCACGCGAGCACGGGCTGATTCGCCGGGGTGTGTTATGGCTTCTGCTGCTGGGGCCGTTGTTCTTCCTCAGCTATGGGCTGGCGAACAATTACACGGCTGGGCGCAGTGATGTAGGCAGCCTGGTGTTCGGCTGGGAGCACGGCATGCCGCTGTGGCCCTGGACGATCATCCCGTACTGGTCGATCGACCTGCTGTACGGGTTGTCCTTCCTGCTGCCGCGCACACGCCAGGAAATGGACCGCCACGCGCTGGCGCTACTCAGCGCACAGGTGATCAGCGTCTGCTGTTTTCTGCTGTGGCCGCTGCGGTTCACCTTCGAGCGGCCGGGCCTGGACGGGCTGTTCGGCTGGCTGTTCGATGTGTTGATGGGCTTCGACAAGCCATTCAACCAGGCGCCTTCGCTGCACATCGCTTTGCTGGTGATCATCTGGGCGATGTTTGCCCGGCATGTGCAACGCCAGCCCTGGCGGTGGCTGATGCATGGCTGGATGGCGCTGATCGGGGTGTCGGTGCTGACCACCTGGCAGCACCATTTCATCGATGTGCCCACGGGGGCGCTGGCGGGGTTTGCCTGCCTGTGGCTGTGGCCACAGCAAGGGCGCCTGCCCTTTCAGGCGGTCCGTCTTGCTCAGGATGCCAAGCGCTGGAAGATTGCCGCTTGTTATGCCTTGGGCGCGCTGCTGTGTGTACTCCCTGCCGCTGCGATGAGCGGGGTTTGGCTGTGGTTGAGTTGGCCGGCGGTGTCGTTGGGGCTGGTGGCGCTGAACTACGCCGTGTTCGGGGCGGGTGGTTTTCAGAAGGGTGATGACGGGCGCTTGTCGCCTGCAAGCCGGTGGCTGCTGGCACCCTATCTGGCGGGCGCATGGCTCAATTCGCGGTTGTGGACCCGGCGCCATCCACAGGCCGACGAGGTGTGTGATGGTGTGTACCTGGGGAGAATCCCAGGGCGCGACACGCAGTTCGCTGCAATTGTTGATCTGTGCGCAGAACTGCCGTGTAACGCAAACCATTGTAGGAGCGGCCTTGTGTCGCGAAAGGGGCGCGAAGCGGCCCAGGGTTTTCAGCTTCGCAGCAGAAACTGTCGGGGCTGCTCCGCAGCCCTTTCGCGACGCAAGGCCGCTCCTACGACGAT
Organism: Pseudomonas sp. p99-361; assembly: GCF_003935475.1. NCBI lineage: Bacteria > Pseudomonadati > Pseudomonadota > Gammaproteobacteria > Pseudomonadales > Pseudomonadaceae > Pseudomonas > Pseudomonas sp. p99-361. The sequence continues at coordinate 9,400 of NZ_RHQO01000060.1, forward strand.
CGCGTCAGCCCTTGACTATCAGTGTTTCGCTACCCTGGATCTGATAGCGCCAGACGTTGCCCTGCTACAGCAGGCCGCCAACGCCATCGAACACCTGCGCGCCCAGGGCCCGGTGCTAGTGTGCTGCGCTTTAGGCTACTCGCGCAGCGCCAGCGCCGTGGCCGCGTGGCTGCTGCTCTCCGGCCGCAGCAGCGACGCCCAACAGGCAGAAGCGCTGATTCGCCAAGCACGCCCCGGCATCGTACTGCGCAACGCGCATCACCAGGCTCTTCAGCAACTGGGAGCACAGCCATGAACCTGCGCGTGGCCGCCAGCCTGCTGGGCCGAGGCCAACAGCTGGAGCGCCTGTCCGACGGCCTCACCTTGCTGGCCCTGGCGTATGGCCTTGCACCGCTGCTCAATGCCCCACTGCATCCGCTGGCGAGCCTGCTGTGCAGCGTGCTGCTGGTGCTCGGCGTGCTCCACAAATACTGGGCCATCCGCGTGGCTATCGATGCCGAACTGTTTGCCCACCTGGCCAATAGCGCAGACCTGCCGGCTGACACCCAGGCCCTGGACCGCGCCCTGTTCGAACTGAAACTCAAACCACAGGCCACCGACGGCCGCGCCTGGCCTGCCCGCAGCCGGGCCGCACTGGGCCTGTTGCGCCGTCAGGCCGTATGCCTGGGCCTGCAGCTGTCGCTAGCCTTGGCTACCCTGCTGACACTGCCTTTGAAGGGATGACCACCTGCCTATGCTCGCCAACCTGACTGCTTACGTCATCACCTCGGCCGCCCGCCTGATTACCGGTGCCCGCGCCCTTTGGCTGGGGTGCTCGGCGCTGCCGGTGCAGCGCCTGTATTTCGCCAACCACAGCAGCCACGGCGACTTCGTGCTGCTGTGGGCCTCGCTGCCGCAAGGGCTGCGCCAACGCACGCGCCCGGTGGCCGGCGCAGACTACTGGGCCAGGCCGGGCATCCGCGACTTTCTTATCCGCAAGGTCTTCAACGGGGTACTGATCGAGCGCCAGCGCAGCGAAGGGCAAGGCAGCCCTTTGCAGCCGGTGTTGGACGCGGTGGCCCAGGGCGACTCGCTGATCTTCTTCCCGGAGGGCACGCGCAACCTTGGCGACGAACCGCTACTGCCCTTCAGAAGCGGGTTGTATCACCTGGCAGCCGCCCACCCGCAGGTCGAACTGGTACCGGTCTGGATCGCCAACCTCAACCGGGTGATGCCCAAAGGGCGCGCCTTGCCATTGCCGTTGCTGTGCACCCTGAGCTTTGGCGAACCGCTGCACCTGCACGCCGATGAAAGCAAGCAGGCGTTTCTCGAGCGGGCCAGCCAGGCCCTGCTGAACCTGGCCCCCAAGGATGCCTGACATGGACAACAACACCCTTTCCCTGTTTGCCGGCATCGGCGCCCTGCTGCTGCTGGCCAGCGTGGTCGGCCGCCTGCTCAAATGGCGCGCCGGCCCGGCGCCGCACGCCGTGATCGACAACCTCAACGCCCGCATCAATGCCTGGTGGGTGATGGTGGTGGTGATCGGCATTGCCTTTGTGTTCGGCAAGTACGGTGTGATCGTGCTGTTCTACGGTGTGTCGTTCTATGCCCTGCGCGAATTCATGACCCTCACCCCTACCCGGCGCAGCGACTACCCGGCACTGGTGGCAGCCTTCTACGTGGCACTCCCGGTGCAGTACGTGCTGATCGCCATGGACTGGTACGGCCTGTTCAGCATCTTCATCCCGGTGTACCTGTTCTTGCTGCTGCCGATACTCGCCAGCCTGGGCGGTGACACCACACGGTTCCTCGAGCGTGCGTCAAAAGTGCAATGGGGCTTGATGATCGCCGTGTACTGCGTATCGTCGGTGCCGGCCCTGATGACCCTGGACATCCCCGGCTACGAGGGCCGCAACCTGCTGCTGATCGCCTGGCTGATTCTGGTGGTGCAACTCAGCGACGTGCTGCAGTACGTGTGCGGCAAGCTGTTCGGCAAACACAAGGTGGCGCCCAACCTGTCCCCCTCCAAGACCGTCGAAGGCCTGGCCGGCGGCGTAGCGCTGGCCACCTTGATCGGCGCCCTGCTGTGCTGGATCACGCCCTTCAGCTTCTGGCAGGCCGCGCTGATGGCCTTGGCCGTGAACGCCATGGGCTTCTTCGGCGGGCTGGTGATGTCGGCTATAAAACGTGACCGTGGGGTGAAAGACTGGGGCCACATGATCGAAGGCCACGGCGGCATGCTCGACCGCATGGATTCGGTGTGCTTCGCAGCGCCAGTGTTCTTCCACTTTGTGCGGTATTGGTGGGCATAGCGCGACCAGACAGCTGGACGTCGAGCCCAGGCAACTGCGGCTCGGCCGATGGCCCTATGGTGACCAGTCATTTAGCCAGTCACCAGGAGTTGTGCCATGTCCGATTTCATCACCGTCCTGCGCGAAACCTGCCCCACGCCGGTCGTGGACGCCACCAAGTGGAAGCGCATCGGCGGCGATCCGCACACCGTCAACCTCAATGCCTACCTGTCGGCCGACGGCAGCAAGATCATGGGCACCTGGATCTGCACCCCGGGCAAGTTCGAGGTCAATTACGATAAGTGGGAGTTCTGCCACTTCCTCGATGGCTACTGCATCATCACCCCGGAAGGCGAAGAGCCGAAGCACCTGAAGGCGGGTGATGTGTTCGTCATTGAACCGGGTATGAAAGGCACCTGGGAAGTGGTCGAGACCGTGCGCAAGTATTTCGTCTTCGCCTGATCAGACACTCTACAACTAACTCTGTGGGAGCGGGCGCGCCCGCGAAACAGGCAGTGTGGTAGATGGCACCGGCTTTGCCGGTGTTCGCGGGCATGCCCGCTCCCACAGGGTTATGTGGCGCCTGGAGAATCGGGGCAAAAAAATCGCGGGGCAAGTGCCCTTCCCTCTGGTGCGCAGTTACAGAGGGAAGGCCACCTGGCCCGCGATGAAGCCCACCTCTTGCGTCAATCTTTCTTGCGATACCCCTCTACGATAGCCGAGAAGTCCTTGCCACCCTCGCCACGCAAGCTCATGGCCTGATACAACTGCTGGGCCACAGCCCCCAGGATCACCGGCTGGTGTGCCTGGCGCGCCGCTTCGGTCGCCAGCCCCAGGTCCTTGAGCATCAGTTCGGCGCCAAAGCCACCGGTATAGCCACGCGATGCTGGCGCGGTTTCGATAATGCCCGGCCATGGGTTGTAGGTATCCGAGCTCCAGCAACGCCCGGTCGAACTGTTGATGATGCCGGCCAGCACCTGGGTATCGATGCCCAGCGCATTACCCAGCGCCATGGCCTCGGACACGCCGATCATCGAGATTCCCAACAGCAGGTTGTTGCAGATCTTGGCGATTTGCCCGGTGCCCACCTCGCCGCAGTGGACGATATTGCGGCCCATCTGCTCCAGCACCGGCTTGAGGCTGGCGAACAACTCGGCGCTGGCACCGACCATGAAGGTCAGCGTGCCGGCTGCCGCACCGCCGGTGCCACCGGACACCGGCGCATCGCCCATGTCCACGCCCTTGGCCGCTGCAGCCTTGGACACATCACGCGCGGTCTGCGGATCGATGGTGCTGCAGTCCACGGTGGGCGTACCGGCACGAATGCCGGCCAGCACGCCATCTTCGTTCAGGTATACGCTGCGCACATGGACAGCGGCAGGCAGCATGGTGATCACCAGCTCGCTGTTGGCCGCCGCGTCCTTGGGCGACGGGCTGATCTGCCCACCCAGTTCGGCCAGCTCGGCGAGTACAGCCTTGTTCAAGTCGAACAGGTTCAACTGGTGCCCGGCCTTGATCAGGTTGCGGGCCATGGGCGCGCCCATGTTGCCCAGGCCAATGAATGCGATACGCATGAGGAACTCCTTAGCGCAGGCTGATGGTGGTGTTCACGCCGTCGTTGACGCTGTCGTCGTCGAACCAGCGGGCAGTGACAGTCTTGGTCTGCGTGTAGAACTGCACCACTTGCTTGCCGTATGGGCCAAGGTCGCCGAGCTTGGACCCACGCGAGCCAGTGAAACTGAAGAACGGGACCGGCACCGGGATCGGAATGTTGATACCCACCTGGCCCACGTCGATCTCGCTCTGGAACTTGCGCGCGGCCGCCCCGCTTTGGGTGAACAGGCCGGTGCCGTTACCGAACGGGTTGGCGTTGACCAGGGCGATGGCCTCGTCGAGGGTATCGACCTCCAGGGTCACCAGCACCGGGCCGAAGATTTCCTGGGTGTAGACCTGCATGTCAGTCTTCACACCCGAGAACAGGGTTGGGCCAACGAAGTTGCCGTGCTCGTAACCCGGCACCGTGACGTCGCGGCCATCGAGTTCCAGCTTGGCGCCTTCCTTGATGCCGCTTTCGATCAGGCCCAGCACACGCTCCTTGGCGCGTTTGGAAACCACCGGGCCGACATCGGTGCCTGGCTCACACCCGGCATTGACCTTGAGCTTGCTGGCTGCTTCCTTGATGTCCGGCAGCCACTCACGGGCCTTGCCCACCAGCACCGCTACCGAGGTGGCCATGCAGCGCTGGCCCGCCGCGCCGAAGGCGGCACCGACCAGGGCATTGATGGTTTGCGTACGGTTGGCATCGGGCAGCACCACGGCGTGGTTCTTGGCGCCCATCATCGACTGCACGCGCTTACCGTGCTGGCTGCCCAGGTTGTACACGTGGGTACCGACTTCGGTAGAGCCGACGAAGGAAATCGCCTTGATGTCCTGATGAGTGCAAATGGCATCCACCACCTGCTTGCCACCGTGCACCACATTCAGCACCCCGGCCGGTACGCCGGCTTCCAGCGCCAGCTCGACCAGCAGCATGGTCGACAGCGGGTCCTGCTCGGACGGTTTGAGCACAAAGGTGTTGCCGCAGACGATGGCCATGGGGAACATCCACAGCGGGATCATCGCCGGGAAATTGAACGGCGTGATGCCAGCGCATACACCGATAGGCTGGCGCAGGGTGTAGGTATCGACACCGCCGGCGACGTTTTCGGCGAATTCACCCATCTGCAAGGTGCCGATGGAAGCAGCGTGTTCCACCACTTCCAGGCCGCGGAAAATATCACCCTCGGCGTCAGCCAGGGTTTTGCCCTGCTCGGCGCTGAGCACCTGGGCAATGCGCTTGGTGTGTTCGCGAATAAGCGCCTGCAGCTTGAGCATGATGCGCATGCGCGCGCCAATCGGGGTGTCTCGCCAGGTCTTGAAGGCACGGTGGGCAGCGGCTACGGCTGCATCGACTTCTTCTACCGTCGCGAACGGTACGCGCGCCAGCACCTCTTGGGTGGCCGGGTTGACGATGTCGCGCCATTCGGTGGTCTTGGACTCGACCCACTGGCCGTCGATCAGCAGCTTCACCTGGTCGACCTTGGTCGGGTTCGGGGATTGCGGTGCGTTCATCTGCGTTCTCCTTGGAATTATTGTCGGGACGAGATCGCCAGCGCCAAGCAAACGCGAGGTGGCGTCCTGAGGCTTGTTTCGAGTATAGATGTGCAAACATCCAACAAGAACGCACAAAAAAACCGGATCATCATGCAAAAAGATCTCACATCCCTGAGCGCGCTCAACTGGGACGATTTGAAGTTTTTCCTTGAAGTGGCCCGTACCCGCAAGGCCAGCAGTGCCGCCAAACGGCTGAGCGTGGACTACACCACGGTGTCGCGGCGCATCAGCTCGCTGGAGGGGGCGCTGGGCACGTTGCTGTTCGAAAAGTCGCGCACCAACGGCTTTGTTCTCACCGCCGAGGGCCAGCGTTTGCTGGGCTATGCCGAGTCGATCGAAAGCACGCTGCACATGGCGTGCGAGCAGGTATCCGGGTCGAGCGTGGCGTTGTCGGGGCATGTGCGCATGGGGTGCACAGAAGGCTTCGGCAGTTTCTTCGTTACCCCGCAGTTGAGCCACTTCGTCGACGCCTATCCGGCCATTTCGGTGGATATCCTGCCGCTGCCGCACTTCATCAGCCTGTCCAAGCGCGAAGCGGATATCGTCATCGCCCTGGAGCGGCCCGAGCACGGGCCTTATGTGTGCTGCAAGCTGTGCGACTACAGCTTGCGGCTGTATGCGACGCAGGACTACCTGGACAGCCATGCGCCGATACGCCAGGTGGCTGACCTGGCCAGGCACCGGTTCATCAGTTACGTGGACGACCTGGCGTTCAGCTCAGAGCTCTTGTACCTCGCCAACCTGATCCCCGGCGCCACTGCGCATCTACGCAGTACTAGTGTGATTGCACAGTACACGGCGGCGTTGCAGGGCCGCGGGCTGGCGATCCTGCCGTGTTTCCTGGCTGCGCAGGATCCACGGCTGGTCACGGTGTTGCCAGAGGACATCGAGGTGACCCGGCAATTCTGGATGTATTGCCGGGAGGACCTGCGCAAGCTGAAGCGGATCACCCTGTTGTGGGATTACATTCGCGGGGTGACCGAGGCGAATGCGCCGTTGTTGATGGGGCAGACCCGGGAAATGCGCTTTGCCCAGCAGTGACGCGGCTCAGTAGGACGCCACCACGATGGACACGCGCCGGTTCTCGGTCCGCCCGGCGCTGGTGCGGTTGTCTGCCACCGGGTGGCTGCTGCCCAGGCCCTGGCTCTGGATGTTCTGCGGCTGCATGCCGACCCCGACCAAGGCTTTGGCCACGCTCTGCGCGCGGCGCTCGGACAACTCCTGGTTATAGGCCGCCTTGCCCGACGAGTCGGTATGCCCGTCTACCCGCACACGCTGGATACCCACGCCCAGCAGTGCCTTGCCGATCCGCTCGACAATCGCCTGGCTCTGGCTGTTGAGGCTGTCCAGGTCACTGCCGAACAACACTTTTCCAGACAAGTCATACGCCCAGCCTTCATCGGTGGGGGTAAAGCCTTCGCGCTTGAGCACGGCAATCTGTTCCGGGGTCAGCCCCTTGGGCGGCGCGCTTTGGCAGCCGGTCAGCGCCAGCACAGCGAGCAACACGGCCCACAGTGGAAAACGTAAAGCCTGTATCACGGGTTCAGCTCCTGTTGTCGATAGGGTTGGCGGACCGTTCCGTCTGCGCCACTTGCCAATGGCCACGCCGTTTGCGCTTGGCCTGATACATCGCCGCATCGGCGGCATTCAGAAGACTGGCCGGGTCGGCGCCGTCTTCCGGGTAATAGGCGATACCGACGCTCACCGACGTGGCGACACTGCGGCCGCTATCCAGCTGCACCGGCAGCTTCATGCTGGCGACGATTTTTTCGGCAATGTGCTCGGCATCCCGGCGCGTTTGCAAGGGCGTCAGCAGCACGGCGAATTCGTCACCGCCCAAACGTGCAACCAGATCATGCTCACGCAGCTGGGCACGCAGGCGCTCGGCCACGCTGATCAGCACCTCGTCCCCCACCGCATGGCCCAGCGTGTCGTTGATCTGCTTGAAATGGTCACTGTCGAGGAACAGCAGCGCCATGTGATCCTGCTGGCTGGCTGCATTGCGCACGCTGCGGCTCAGGCGCCCTTCGAAGAAGGCGCGGTTGGGCAGGCCGGTCAGGCTGTCGTGGCTGGCCTGGTGGGCCAAGGTCTGGTTTTCGCTCTGCAGGTGGCTTTGCCACACTTCCAGTTCGTCCAGCAGGGCGTTGAAGTCATTCCCCAGCTCGTTGAGTTCGGCAATCGCCGTTTCCGGCACACGCCGGTCGAAGCTGCGCTCGCGGCGGGCGGCGTGGGCGACGCTGGCCAAGCCGCGCAGCGGCCGGGTGATATCGCCGAGCAGGCGCCGCGACAGGTACTGGGCAGCCAAGGCGCTCAAGACCGTGCAACACAGAATACCGGCAAGCCCCCCCAGCATGAATAGCAACAGGCTACGCCCCTGGCCAACCAGTTCGATGCGCCCGATCTGTTGCTGCTGGTGCATGATCGGCAGCTTGACCGGTTCGTCCAGCAACGCGCTGGCGACCTGCGCTTCCAGCAAGGCAAGCATGCCCGAATCGGCACGTTGCCAGCGCGCCAGTTGCTCGCCTTCACCATTGAATACCCTGGCCTCGGCCACTTCCTCGGCGCTGGCGATCAGCCCCAGCGCTTCACTGGCGGCGGCACTGTCATCGAACACCACCGCCGCCTCCACGGTGTAGCTGATCGACCGGGCAATCAGTTGCAGGTTGTGATTGGCGTAGACGCTCAAGGCCAGCACGCCCAACAGGGTCAAGGAAATACCGGCCAGGCCCACGGCCAGCAAGGCGACATTCAAGTGTGCACGGCCCAGCACCGAGCGCAGGGTTGGGCGCAGGCTGCGCTTGCGGGTCGGCTTCATGGTTGCACCGCCCGGCGCCGCGACAGTTGCAGCACGCTGGGGTGAATGCGCACCCCGGAGCGCGCCACCGAGTCAAGGTTGACCTCGAAGGCCACCTGCTGGTCGCTGACCCGCAGGCAGAACAGGCTGCCGAGGGTGCATGGGTCATTCGATTCGCTGATGCTCAGGACCGGGTAGCCGCTGACCCGCTCGAACAGCTTGTCACGCTGGCGCTGGTCGAGCTTGCCGATGTAGATCGCATCACACGCCTGAGCGACCTGACTGTCATCTGCCAGCAAGCGCTTCACTTGCAGCGGGCGGCCAGACTCCTGCACCTGGCCTTTGATCAGGTCGTCCGCGTATTCGGTGGGGCCGACCAGGCACAGGCGCAATGGAGACGGCTCCACCGGCCAGCGCGCGTAGCTGAAAATGCCCAGCACGACCTGGGTGACGGCCTTGGCCCGTTGCTGCGCCTGGGCGTTGGTTGTGGCGGTGTTCGCCCCGGCAGAGCCCGTAGCGATACACAGCACGGCCAGCAATACCGAGAGCGCACAGTTTGTCACACGTCTTGCGGCCACGTGCATGTGGGGAATCTCTCAAAGTCCTTTCTGGTTTCGGCGCAACGATAGCATATGGCCGTATCAATGTCGGAAAGCGGGCACCGCGGAGGTGGGCACGGGCTGCGCCCGTGTTCGCGGGCATGCCCGCTCCCACAGGGGATCTCCACCTGGTTTCGGCCGGGGTCAGACTTGCTCCAGCATCAACCCGGAAATGCGCCTTACCTTGCGCGACACCGCTTCTTCGAAAATGCCCTGGCGCGGCTCGACCAGGCTGAAACAGTGCTTGGCGCGGGTGATCCCGGTGTAGACCAGCTCCTTGGTCAGCACCGGGTTCAGGGCGTCGGGCAGTACCAGTGCGGTGTGGCCGAACTCCGAACCCTGGGACTTGTGCACCGTCATGGCAAATACCGTTTCCACTTCATTCAGGCGGCTGGGCAGAACAAAACGCACGCTGCCGCTGCCGTCATTACGCGGGAAGGCCACCCGCAGCAGCGGCTCGCCGCGCTCGTCCGGCAAACGCAGGGCAATGCCGATGTCGCCGTTCATCAGGCCCAAGCCGTAGTCGTTGCGGGTGACCAGCACCGGGCGCCCTTCGTACCAAGGCTGCTGGCTGTCGATCAGGCCGGCGCCGTGCAGCACCCGCGCCACCCGCTCGTTGAGCCCTTCGACGCCCCAGGCACCGCGGCGTACCGCACACAGCAACTGGAAGTCCTCGAAACTGTGCAACACCTTGCCCGCCCACTGCTCCCAGGCGGGGTCGTCGAACGGGGTATCCAGCAATGGCCGATAGCGGCCAAGGGTACGCAAATAACTGCGGTACCCTTGTGGCCCTTCGCTGCCCTGGTTCAAGCCGTCGAGCAGCAGGCGGTCGAAGGCGCGGTCCTGCTCGTGCCTGAGCACCAGGCTGTGCACATCGGCCGGTGGCATGGCCAGCAGGTTGCGCGCCGCATGGGCGTCCTGCCGGTTGACCAGCCGCGCCAGCTGGCCAATCCCGCTGCCTTCGCCAAAGCGCCGCGAAAAGCGCAGCATCACCACTTGCTGGGCCAACGGGTTGCGCTGTTCATCGCCAACCTTGAGGCCACTGCCAGCCAGCGATTCGCCACTGACCTGTTCGAGCCAGCTGGCGGTGGCCGGCGCGTAGTAGCCTTCTTCGGCGTCCCGGCACAAGTCACCCAGCACGGCACCGGCCTCGACCGAGGCCAGCTGGTCCTTGTCACCCAGCAATACCAGGCGTGCCCGCGCTGGCAAGGCGTCGAGCAGGTTGGCCATCATCTCCAGGTCGATCATCGAGGCTTCGTCGACCACCAGCACATCCAGCGGCAACGGGTTGCCCGCATGGTGGCGGAAGTGCCGCGAACCCGGGCGGCTACCGAGCAGGCGGTGCACGGTGCTGACGTCGGTCGGCACCTGCTCGCGTACCTGGGCACTGACCTGCAGGCGCTCGACCTGCTGGCCAATGGACTCGGTCAGGCGCGCAGCGGCCTTGCCGGTGGGTGCCGCCAGGCGGATACGCAATGGCCTGCCCTGCTCCACCGCCGGCGCTTGCAACAACGCCAGCAGGCGCACCACCGTGGTGGTCTTGCCCGTACCGGGGCCCCCGGTGATGATGCTGAAGCCGGCGCGGGTGGCCAGGGCGCAGGCGAGCTTCTGCCAGTCCACCTGGCCTGCCGGGGCGCCGTCCTCGAACAACTGCGCCAGGCGTTGTGGCAAGTCCGCCGGCGCTGCTTCAGCCTGGCTCAGGCGCAGGCGCAAGGTGTGGTCGATACGCCGCTCGTAGCTCCAGTAACGGCGCAGGTACAAGCGCTGGCCGCTGAGTACCAGTGGACGCGCCTGCTGGCCCGGTGCGTCGCCAGCGGCCACCAGCGGGCTGGCAACGATGCGTTGGCGCCATGCTTGCAAGTCGAGGTTGGCCAGCAATTGCGAAGGCAACAGCAACGGGCCGGTCAGTGCGTCGCCCTCTGGCGGCAACGACAGGGCAAAGTCGGGCTCGGCCAGGGTTTGCTGCAGGTCGAGGCAGACGTGGCCGTGGCCCAGTTGATGGCTGGCCAACGCTGCGGCAAGCAGCAGCAAGGGGTCACTGCCTGGGGCCCGCTCTTCCAGAAATGACACGAACGCACGGTCAAGCGGCCGTAGCCAGCCGCGTTCGACCCAGCGGTCGAGCAGTTGCAGCAGGTCACCGCTGTCAGTTTGCGGCGCCAGCGCCAGCAGGTACTCGGCGTGCAATGGGGTGGGCAAAAGGTCGACAAGGCTGCGACTCATGGCATGACTCCGGCAAACAGGTCCTGCTGGGTGGGCGGGTGCTCGCCACGGAACAGCGCATCCAGGCTTTCGATCAATTCACGCGGTGGCTTGGTGAAGTAAACGCCGTGCCCGCTGCTGCTGGCGCCCCGCAGGAAGATGAACAAGGCACCGCCCACGTGGCGGTCATAATCGTAATCCGGCAGCCGCGCGCGCAGTTGCCGGTGCAGGGCCAGCAGGTACAACACGTACTGCAGGTCGTAGCGGTGTTCGAGGATGGCTTTTTCCATGGCCAGGGCATCGTAAGCCTGGGTATCCGGGCCAAGCCAGTTGGATTTGTAGTCGGTCACGTAATAGCGGCCGTCCAGCTCGAATGCCAGGTCGATGAACCCTTTGAACATGCCATTGAGCAGCGTCGGCTGCGCCGCCGGGCGCGCCAGGCCGGGGTGGGTGTGGCGTGCTACCAGACGATCCAGCTGCTCGGCGTCGACGCGCTGGCTGGCGAACCAGAACTCCATTTCGATCTGGTAAGTGCACAGCTCCCCGAGCGTCACGCTCTGCCCACTGCCGGGCAACGGCAAGGCCTCGCTCAGCAAGCGCTGCATCCACTGGCTGAGGGTGGGGATCCAACCCGTCCAGTCTCGGCGGTTGCAGCGCTGGCCAACGGTTCGCTCGATCAACTGCGGGTTACGGCTTACCAGGCTAAAGCCTTCGCGGCCTGCCCACTCCAGCAGACCGTGCAGGAAGGTGCCGGGGTTCGGCCCCCGCGGGAAGCGGTGGATATCACCGCTGTCGGCCGGGACTTCACGCAGCACCTGCACATCGACGACTTCGTCATCCTGCAGTTGCTGGGCCTGCGAGCTGTCGGCACCGAGGGTTTGGTCACCAACGCGCAGGGCGCTGTAGGAGGCGATCCACCAGTGCTCAGCGGCGGCGCGGCGTGGCTTGCGTGCCGGCAGTAATTCACGCGCGGCGTGGGGCATGCGATACACCTGCTGCTGCGCCGGCGGCAGGCCTGGGCAGGCGATGTGCGGGCAACGCGCGGCCAGGGCCTGCAACCAGTCGGCCAACTGCGCCGAACTGGCCAGGGCAAGGCCGCCACCCAGCAGATACCCCAACGCCGAGCGGTGCAACTGCGACGTTTTCTGGTTGCCGCGCTTGAGGTCGGCGACACCCAGCCAGCAGGCATGCTGGGCACGGGTAAGGGCCACATACAGCAGGCGCAGGTCTTCGGCCAGGCGCTCATCGTCGGCGCGTTCGATCAGCTCCTGGTCTGGGGTCAGGGTAAGGTGGGCGTGGCCTTCAGGGTCGTGCCAGGCCAGCGGCAGCCGGCTACCGTCCACAGGTTTGCTGGTGCAGATGAACGGCAGGTAGACCAGCGGATACTCCAGGCCCTTGGACTTGTGGATGGTCACCACCTTGACCAGCTGTTCGTCGCTTTCCAGGCGCAGGATCTGGTCCTCGCCAGCCTGGCCAGAACTGGCCAGGTGCTCGGCCAGGTGGCGAATCAGCGCCTGTTCGCCATCCAGTTCGCCAGCTGCTTGCTGCAGCAACTCGGCCAGGTGCAGCAGGTTGGTCAGCACCCGTTCGCCATCGCTGCGGCGGATCAGCGTGCGCGGCAGCTGGAAGTCATGCAGCAGGTGGCGCAGCATGGGCAGTACGCCCTGGCGCTGCCAGGTTTCGCGGTAGTAGCGGAACCGCATGACCCAGCCTTCCCAGACCCGCTCGTCCTGGTTCAAGCGGTCCAGCGCGGGCAACGACAGGCCTAAGGTAAGGCTGGCCAGGGCCGCCTTGAGCAGGCGCTCCGAATCGGGCTCGGCGCAGGCCTTGAGCCAGGCCAGCAGGTCGTGGGCTTCCTGGGCAGCGAACACCGAGTCCTTGTCGGACAGGTACACACTGCGTACATCGCGTGCGGCCAGCTCGGCGCGCACCAGCTGCGCTTCGTGGCCATCCCGCACCAGAATGGCGATGTCTGACGGCAGGCAGGGGCGCAGTGCGCCTTCGGCACTGCGGAAACCGGCCGTGCCTTGCTGGCCGCCATTGAGCAAATCGACAATGTGGCTGGCGCAGCTGGCGGCCAGTTGCTGGCGGTAGACACTGCCGGATACCGGCTCTTCGCTCTGCAGCTGCCAGCATTGCAGGGCAGCGCTGGCTTCGCCGTTGATCACCAGCTGTTCGCTACGGCCTTTGGCGTGCACCTCGATGAACGGCAACGGGTTGTCATCGGCACCGCGGAACAGGAACGCCCCCCGCCCTCCCTGACGCGCCTCGGCCTGCAGGAACACCTGATTGACTGCCGCCACCATGGCCTTGCTAGAGCGGTAGTTGGTGTCCAGGCTGTGCAGCCGACCGCTGGTGGCCCGCCGTGCGGCGAGGTAGGTGTAAATATCTGCACCGCGGAAGGCGTAGATCGCCTGCTTCGGGTCGCCAATCATGAACAGGCCGGTGTCCGGGCGATTTTCGCTGATCTGGTAGATACGCTCGAAAATACCGAACTGCACCGGGTCGGTGTCCTGGAACTCGTCGATCAGGGCCACCGGGAACTGCTCACGAATCAGCCCGGCCAGGCGCTCGCCGGCTTCACTGGCCAGTGCGTGCTGCAAGCGCACCAGCATATCGTCAAAGCCCATTTCTGCCCGCCGACGCTTCTCCACTTCAAACCGTGCCGAAACCCAATTGGCGGCATGCTCGAGCAGGGGGGCATCCGGGCTGTCCAGGGCTTGCAGGTGTTGCGCCAGGGTCTGCATGGCATCCAGGCCTGGGTGCGCGGGTGGCTCGCCTTTCCAGGCCTCGGCCATGCCGGCCCGTGTCAGGCGGGTGAAGCCGGTACCCAGGTCCAGCTCCACCTGTTGTTCGTCCGTAGCCCACGCGTGGAGCTTGTCGAACCAGGGTTCGAAATAGCGCGCCTGCATCTTGCGGCCGTCGACCTGCTTGGCAGCCAGGGCATCGCGGCAGATCTGCCGCAGCTCTTCGGCCCACTGTAGCCAAGGCGCCTTGAGCCGGGCCAACTGTTCGCTGCGCTGCTGCAGCGATGCCTCAATCAGTGCCGCCGGTTCCGCGCCGTGCTGCTCGGCCCGCACCCGGCCGAACAAGGGGCGGATGCGCGGGAGCAAGGCGTCGGGGCTGACCCAATGGCTGCGCACCCACGCCAGCGCTTGGCCTTGCATGCTGTAGCAAAAGCGCCGCCAGTAATCGCGCATGACTTGGCCCAGCAGCTCGCTGTGGTCGGTTTCCAGGGTCTGGGTGAACAGGCTGCCGCTGTCAAAAGCGTGCTCGCGCAGCATGCGCTGGCACCAGCCGTGAATGGTCGATACCGCTGCTTCGTCCATCCACTGCACTGCAATTTCCAGGCGCCCGGCACAGCGCGGCCAGGCCTCTTGCGGGTAGTCGTCACGCAGTTGGTGCAGCAAAGGGTCGGCGCCCTCCAGCTCGCCACGGAAGAAGCGTGCAGCTTCTGCCAGGCGGGCACGGATACGCTCGCGCAACTCCTTGGTGGCGGCGTCGGTGAAGGTCACCACCAGAATCTGCGGTGGCAGCAGTTCGCGTGCAAAACCCTGCTCGCCGCCATGCCCGAGGATCAGGCGCAGGTACAGGGCGGAAATGGTGAAGGTCTTGCCGGTGCCGGCACTGGCCTCGATCAGCTGGCTGCCATGCAAGGGGAAACTCAACGCCAAGGGGCGGGCCTGGGTCATGCGCCTTTCTCCGGGTTGCCCAGGGTCTGCCAGGGTGCGGTGAACAATGGGCGGTACAAGGTTTCGCACCAGCCTTCAAAGGTTTCGTCGGCGGTGAGTGCGGCGAAATCACGGAACTGCCGAGCCAGGGCGATGCTTTCACTGCGCTCGCCGAAACTGTTGCGTTCATCGCCCTCGTAGGCACGGGCCGCAGCGGCCAGGGCTTTGTCGGCATCGTCGTGGGCCAGCCAGGCAAAAGCGGTTTTGGCGGCGACCGACAGGGGCGCGTTCATCGCGGCCTGGCGCGCCACCAGCAGGTCGCCCAACAGTTGCCCGGCGGCGCCTTGCGGCAGCGGTGCCAGCAACAGGGTCAGGTCGCTGGCGACCAAGGCGCTATGGTAGGCGTAGCCTGCGGCACAGGCCGCCAGGTGGGTAACCCAGGGCGCGATCAGGCGGTGCCACTTCAGGTTGTTGCGCCCGGCACTGATGGTGTTGGGCACGGTGGTAATACTCAGAAGGCTTTGGTCGTCGGCCTGGAATACCCGCCCCAGCCAGCCTTCGAGTCGGTGCCGGCCGTGCTCGAAATGAACGGGCAAAGCGCCCTCGACCAAGCGTGGCCAGCGTTGCAGCAACTGCTGGTGGCGTTGCAGCAGGTCGGGTAACGGCTCGATCAACTCGCTTTGCAGCAGCTCGCCGAACCCCGCCAGTGGCAGCACGCCGCAAGCCTGCAAACGCCGGGCCTGAGCCTGCAGGGCCTGCTCGGCGTTGCCCGGTGCGGCCAAGGCGACACCGAGCAGGCTTTCACTGGCGCCGTAGCGCTGCAGGGTGTCGAGGGTGAAGGGTTCTTCGTCCGGGGTCGGCGCCTCCAGCGCTTCGAAGTACACCTTGAGGCGCTGACTGAAGAAATGCCGAACCGGGTGGCGCAGGAAGTCACTCAGCTGGGTCAGGGTAAGCGCTTCATCATCCTGATAGGGCGCCAGGGCTGTTTCGCCCTGCGGGTCGCACTCGCTCTGCTGGTGCAACACTTGCCATTCGTGGGCATAGCTGAACAGCGGGCTGCCCTTCTGGAAGTAGCGCGGGCTGAACGGTTGCAGCGGGTGCTCCTGGGTCAGGGCGTGCAGCAGTTGCTCGCCAGCCTGTGTCGCCTGGCCCTGCTGTGCGCCGTTCAGCTGCCAACCCGCCGCAAGGTGGTCGCGCAGCTGCCCGATCAACACCGAGGCCGGGCGTTCGCTGTTGTCACGGATACTGCGCCCGACCCAGCTGACGTACAGCTGGTCACGTGCCGACAGCACCGCTTCGAGTAGCAGATAACGGTCGTCCTCACGGCGTGAGCGGTCACCGGGGCGGTAGTCGCTGGCCATCAGGTCGAAGTCCAGCGGCTGCTGGGCGCGGGGGTAATCACCATCGTTCATGCCCAGCAGGCACACCACCCGAAACGGGATCGCACGCATGGGCATGAGGGTGCAGAAATTCACCGAGCCCGCCAGGAAACGTTGCGACAGCTTGCCTTGGTCCAGGCCCGACAGCCAGGCCTCGCGCACCACGGTCAATGGCAGAGGGTCCTGCAGGCCGACCGTTTCGCATACTTCAAGCCAGCTATCGCGCAGATCCTGCAACTGGATCAGCAGGAATTCGTCGTGCTCGTCCTCGGCCAGGAAGAACACATGCAACAGGGCATGCAGGCGCTCGCCCCACTGGCTGACGGTGGCCGGTTCGGCCAGGGCCTGGCAGGCGACATCCAGTGCGTCGAGCAGGGCCACCAGCGGGCCAATCAGGGCTGCGTCCAGACCACCGATTTCATCGTACGGCTCAATACCGTCACACGCTTCGCCCACGCCTACGGCATACCCCAACAGCATGCGTCGCAAACCAAAGCGCCAGGTGTTCTGTTCAAGCCCGGCGGGCAGGCCAAGGCTGGCTCGCTGCTCGGCATCGAGGCCCCAGCGAATGCCTGCGCCTTCGATCCAGCGGTGCAGGGTAGGCAGGTCGTTTTCGCGGATACCGAACCGGGCTCTTACCGCGGGGACATCCAGCAGGTCGAGCACTTCGCTGACTGCGAAACGGCTGTCCGGGAGCTTGAGCAGGTGTTCCAGCGCAATCAGCAGAGGTTCCCGGCCACGCTGCCCTTGGTCGGTCAGGGTGAACGGTATATAACGCGGGTCATTGCGCTGCAGTTGGCCGAAAACGGCGCGGATGTGCGGCGCGTATGTGTCGATGGCCGGCAGCATGACGATGACATCACGCGGGCGTAACGTGGGGTCGGCACTGAAGCGGGCCAACAGCTGGTCGTGGAGAATCTCCACTTCGCGCTGGGGGCTGTGGGCAATGTGAAAACGGATCGAGCGGTCGTTGGCGGGATCGACTGGCGGCCACAGCGCGCGCGTTTCTGCCAGCGGGCGGAGTTCGAGAATGTCGTCCTGCAATTGATTGAGCAGCGTGGCGGGTGAACCGTCGCTGAACAGATCGATGCGACCATCGCTGAACACGCCTTGGTAGCTACCTGGGTCGTCGTAGCTGTCGAGCAGGTTGATGTAGTCTCGGCCTTGCTTGCCCCACGCAGCCAGTAATGGGTGTGCGTGTTGGTGCAGGGCCTGGTCGTCGAGCTGCAAGGGCATGCCTTGTTTGCGCTGCTGACGCTTGTATTGGTGGCGCAGCAGGTCTTTGTCGGCAACGATGTCCGCCCAGTGGTGGCGACAAGGGTTGTGCACGCACAACAACACCTGGCTGAAGCGTGCGAGGCCGGCCAATGCCTCCAAGGCCTGGGCCGGCAGCGATGAAATGCCGAACACGATCACCCGCGAGGGTAACCCGGGGGGAGCCTGTTCCAGGCTATTGATACGTTCGATGAAGCGCTGGTGCACGCCGGCCCGGCTTTGCGCCATACCTTTTTCGCCGACGTCTTCCAGCAAGGCCTTCCACAACTCGGCCTGCCAGCGGTTAGCCGGGGGCAGGGCCTTGCGTTCGCCACGGGCGGTGTTCAGCACGTGCTCACCCGCTGCCCAGTCCCTGAGCCAGTCGGCCCGGTAGACCTGATACTGGTCGAACAGATCGGCCAGACGCTCGGACAGCTGGTAGCGCTTGCGCAGGTCACCGTCATCCGTCAGGAAGCGGCGCAACGGCTCGAAGTGCGGGCGCTCGATCAGCGCTGGTAGCAGACGCATCAGGCGCCAGGTCAGCGGCGCTTTGTCGAGCAGGGATACCTCGGGAATTTCATCGCGCCCCAGCACACTGCGGTACAACTGCCACATGAAGCTGCCGGGCAGTTGAACCTCGATTGCAGCGGCGATGCCGCAGCCACCTTGGTCGTCCTCCAGCGGGTCTTCCGCCAGCGCCAGCTTGAGCCATTGAGCGATACCGTTACTCTGCACCAGGGCGATTTCTTTTTCCAACGGTGCCAGCGGGTAGCGACGCATCCAGCTCACCACAAGGCTGCGCAAATCGTCGAGGCGGTTGCCGTGGACGATCATGAAGCCGGGGTGAAGATGGGTGGTGTGGGGCATCGGAAACTCTCTGGCAGGTGCTGAGCTGAGGTTGGTGGGGGAAACGATATCACGCGTGATGCGTTCCCTGGGGGGGCATGGCACGGGCTTCGCCCGTGTTCGCGGGCACGCCCGCTCCCACAGGGATTGTGGTGAGGCAAGGGGACTTTTTTGGAGCACAAAGACAAAACCCCTACCTGCATGCGCAGATAGGGGTTTTGCGAAATGAATCTTGACGATGACCTACTCTCACATGGGGAAACCCCACACTACCATCGGCGATGCATCGTTTCACTACTGAGTTCGGGATGGGATCAGGTGGTTCCAATGCTCTATGGTCGTCAAGAAATTCTGTAGCCAGAATGTCCAGATGGACAGCCCAGCGAATTCGGATATGTGATGTTTGTGATACCTTGCGAACTTTCGGTTCATGTCATCTTCACCACCGCAATCTGCGTCAGCAAAT
>NZ_RHQO01000061.1:0-27370 GCF_003935475.1 Pseudomonas sp. p99-361
CTGCCATACCTTGTGGCAAACACCTGTCAGCCCTAAGGCGATCCCTGTGGGAGCTGGCTTGCCGGCGATGGGCTGCAAAGCAGCCCCGGCAATTCATCAGGTAGCCGCCAACCCCGCCAGCAACAGCCGCTGATAAAGTTCTTCCTTCAACCCCTGCGGAGCATCCAGCCCCATCCGCTCCAGATGCTGCTCATACCCCTCCGGCCCCGGCGCATCCAGCGCGGCCTTGCCCAGCTCCAGCACCTCGCTCAACTTGAACTTGCTCTTCAACCAGTTCAGCGCCCGCAACAGGTCCTGCTCTTCGGCAGTGAAGTCCGTACCCAGCGGATACTCGGGGAACAACCGTGCATGCTGCGCCCTGACCGCCTCAAGGCGTTGCGGGGTGTTGTCGGCAAAGCGCGCGTCCAGCTCAAAGCCCTTGTGCAGCTTGCCGGCACTCTTGGCCTGCTCGATCAGCCCCTGCTGGAACCGTGAATCGCTTACCGCCAGCAACCGTGCAATCACTTCGCTGTCGGTCTGCCCACGCAGGTCGGCGATGCCGTATTCGGTCACCACGATATCGCGTAGGTGCCGGGGGATGGTGCAGTGGCCGTACGCCCAGAAAATGTTCGACGTCACCTCACCGCCCGACTCGCGCCAACTGCGCAACAGCAGGATCGAGCGCCCACCCTCCAGCGCATGGCCTTGTGCAACGAAGTTGTATTGCCCGCCCACGCCACTGAGCACTCGGCCATCTTCCAGCTGGTCGGCCACCCCGGCACCCAGCAGGGTCATGCCGAATGCGGTGTTGATGAAGCGCGCATCGCGGCGCTGGCGGCGCTTGAGTTCCTCTTGCCCGTAGAGTTCGTTGATGAAGCTGATACGGGTCATGACGAACTGTGCACGCTGCTCCAGCGGCATCTCGCGCAAGCGCTGATAGAACGCCTGCGGGCCAAGGAAGAAGCCACCGTGCAACAACGCGCCCTGCTCATCCGCCGGGCGTCGCAACAAGCCTGCCTCGGCCAGCACCAGCAGGCCGTTGACGAACATCTCGCTGCAGCCGTAGAGGCCTTGAGCGAAGGTATCCAGCCCCCCTTCCCGATCGATCAGCGCCTGCCAGGGGCCGACATCGAGTGCATCGAGCACCGCTCGGTAGCCGGCGTTGTCGCCCTGGCGCGCCAGCAATGCCGCGGCGACCGCATCGCCCATGGCACCAATACCGATCTGCAGCGTGCCGCCGTCGCGCACCAGGCTGCTGGCATGCAGGCCAATGCAGTGGTCCTGAATGCCGACCGGCATGTTCGGTGTGGAAAACAGCCGGCGTTGTTCGGCCTCGTCGAGCAACAGGTCGAACGCGTCGATCGGCAGCTCGGCATCGCCAGGCATGTAAGGCAGCTCGGCGTGCACCTGCCCCAGCATGAGGATGGTTTCACCGGCAGCGCGGCGTTTGGCGACCATGGGCAGCAGGTCGAGGGTGATGTCGGGGTTGCAGGCCAGGCTCAGGTGCACGGGCTTTTCGGCCGTGGCAGCCACCAGTTGGGCGATCAGGTTCAGGCCCTTGGCGTTGATATCCCGCGCGGCGTGGCTGTAATTGCTGCTGACGTAATCCTGCTGCGCCGATTCGCTGTGCAGCAAGCTGCCGGGCTGCATGAAGAACTGCTCGACGCGGATGTTGGCGGGCAATGTGTCGTTGCGCAGGTCGCTGAGGTAGGTGAGCTCTTCATAGTCGGCGAACACGCGCTCGACAAAAGGCTCCAGAAACCGCCGCTGCAGCCCGTCGCCCAGTGCCGGCCGGCCCAGGGACAGGGCGGTGTAGATGGTCAGCCGCCGTTCGGGCAGTTCGCGCACGCGGGCGTAGAGGGCATTGACGAAGGCGTTGGGCTTGCCCAGGCCCAGCGGCAGGCCCATGTGGATATGAGCTGGCAGGCGTGCCAGGACCTGCTCGACAGCCTGGTCGATGGAGCAGAGGTGCATGGGGCCTCCTGAGACATCCGTGGGTTCAGGGGTTGGACATGAACTCAAGCGAGTTGGTTGCCGGTGCGGGCCCTTTCGCGGCCAAAGCCGCAAAGAGGCCGGCACAGCCGCCACAAAAACAAAGCCCGCCATCAATGGCGGGCCTGGTGAAATTCAGCTGCAGCTCACAGCCCGGACATCTTCTTGATCGCCCCTTTCAGGTCGTCGTCCGAGCAGTCCGCGCAGGTACCTTTCGGTGGCATGGCGTTGATGCCGGTAATGGCCTTGGCCAGGATGCCATCCAGGCCGCCCTGGTGGTCGGCTCGCTCCTTCCAGGCCGCGGTATCACCCACCTTGGGCGCGCCGAGCAGGCCGCTGCCATGGCAGGCATTGCAGTGCTTGGCAATGATCTCGTCCGGGGTCTTGGCACCACCGCCACCCGCGGTCGCCGCCACTTCCATGCCTTTGCACTCCTGGCCCTGCACACAGACCTGGCCAACGGGTTCCAGGCGCTTGGCAATGTCGTCATTGGTCGCAGCGGTTGCGCTCATTGCCCAGAGGGCGAATACGGCTGCTGGTACGGCCAGCATCTTCTTGATTTGGTTCACGCGAACACCCTCATGGTGGCTAATCACGCCCGCGGCCACGAAACAGCGAGCGCTGAAAAGTATAGCGGCAACCTGAAGGCGGTGAAACGACCCTACACGGGAAAGGGGTATTGCCGAATCAATGCACTGCGCTGGATCAAAAGTTTGAGGGCGTAGCGGCACTGATCAGCCGTGCAGGCTGGTCGAACGGGTTGCGAAAGCGGTGCGGGCGGGTGCTTTCGAAGTAGTAGCTGTCGCCTTCCTCGAGGATGAAGATCTCGTTGCCGACCACCAGCTCAAGGCGGCCTTCGAGCAGAATGCCGGTTTCCTCACCGTCATGGGTCAGCATTTCAGCACCGGTGTCGGCGCCCGGCGGGTAGACCTCGGTCAGGAAGGCAATGGCGCGGTTGGGGTGCGACTTGCCGACCAGCTTCATGGTTACCGCACCGTCCGAGATATCAATCAGCTCGTGGGCTTTGTAGACAATTTGCGCAGGGCTCTGCGCCTCCAGTTCGACCGAAAAGAATTCGACCATGGACATGGGAATGCCGCTCAGCACCTTGCGCAACGAGCTGATGGAGGGGCTTACGCTGTTCTTCTCGATCATCGAGATGGTGCTGTTGGTCACCCCGGCGCGCTTGGCGAGTTCGCGCTGGGACAGGCCCTTGAGCTTGCGGATGGCTTGCAGTCGTTCGCCGACGTCCAAAGCTGGAGCCTCCTGAAACGGTAGAAAGGGGGTGGATGTGAACGATATCATGGCAATGCCGTTCAGTATTTACAACACACCGCCCCTCAACCTGTCCGCATCAGCGTGTCATTCGCCGACGTAATCCAGGGGGACCCGTTTCAGGTTGCAGAAGATCTGGTAAGGAATGGTGCCAGCCTGTGCCGCCACTTCACTGGCCAGTACCTGCTTGCCCCACAGTTCGACCGGGCTACCCACCGTGGCGTCGGGCACATCGGTGAGGTCGATGCTGAGCATGTCCATCGACACCCGGCCGATCAACGGGGCGCGCTTGCCAGCCACCAGCACCGGCGTGCCATTGGGCGCCTGGCGCGGGTAGCCATCAGCGTACCCCATGGCCACCACGCCAACACGGGTCGGCCGCGGGCTGACGAACTTGGCACCGTAGCCCACCGGTTGGCCGGCGGGCAGCTCACGCACGCTGATCACCCGCGATTGCAGGGTCATCACCGGCTGCAGGCGCGCAGCTTCGGCCTGGGCCACCTCGAAGGGCGTGGCGCCATACAGCATAAGGCCTGGGCGCACCCAGTCGCTGGGCGCTTGCGGCCAGCCCAGCACGCCGGGCGAGTTGCGCAGGCTGCACTCGGCCGCAAGGCCCTGGCGTGCGGCTTCGAACACGGCGATCTGCTGCGCGGTGGCGTCAGCATCCAGTTCGTCGGCACGGGCGAAGTGGCTCATCAGTACAATCCGCGCGACCTTGCCGCTGGCCAGCAGGCGCTGGTAGGCCTCGTGGTAATCCTTGGGGTGCAAGCCCACCCGGTGCATGCCGCTGTCCAGCTTCAGCCAGACACTTAGCGGCTTGCACAGTTGCGCTTTCTCGATCGCCTCCAGTTGCCACAGCGAGTGCACCACACACCACAGATCGTGCTCGGCGATCAGTGCCAGCTCGCTGGCTTCGAAAAAGCCTTCCAGCAGCAGCACCGGGGCCTTGATACCGGCACCGCGCAGTTCCAGCGCCTCTTCGATACTGGCCACGGCAAAGCCATCGGCTTCGGCCTCCAGGGCCAGGGCACAGCGCACGGCACCATGGCCGTAGGCATCGGCCTTGATCACGGCAAGGGCTTTGGCACCGGTCAGTTCACGGGCCAGACGGTAGTTGTGGCGCAGGGCCTGGAGGTCGATCAGGGCGCGGGCGGGACGCATGGCGGCTGCCTTATGGTGGTTCAATTAGAAATCGGTGTTGGATTCACCGCCGGCAAGCCAGCTCCCACAGGACTCACAGGGCCTGAGAACTGTGGAGATCCTGTGGGAGCTGGCTTGCCGGCGATGAGGCCGGTACAGGAGACCTTACTGCTGGTGAGCCGGCGCAGCATGCCCGTGCTTGGCCACTTCCCGGCTGTTGCCATACCGCGAAATGTCCAGGCCCTCGGCGCTGATCTGCGGCTTCTTGCGCGCGATCAGGTCTGCCAGCAGTCGCCCGGAGCCGCACGCCATGGTCCAGCCCAGGGTGCCGTGACCGGTATTGAGGAACAGGTTGCGGAACGCCGTGGCACCGACAATCGGTGTACCGTCCGGGGTGGCCGGACGCAGACCGGTCCAGAAACTAGCCTGGCTCAGATCACCGCCGCGAGGATAAAGGTCGTTGACGATCATCTCCAGTGTTTCACGCCGACGCGGGTTGAGCGACAGGTCAAAACCGGCGATCTCAGCCATGCCGCCAACGCGGATGCGGTTGTCGAAACGGGTGATCGCAACCTTGTAGGTCTCGTCGAGAATGGTCGAGGTCGGCGCCATGTCGCCATTGGTGATCGGCACGGTCAGCGAGTAACCCTTCAGCGGATAGACCGGGGCTTTGATGCCCAGCGGCTTGAGCATGTGTGGCGAATAGCTGCCCAGCGCCAGCACATAGCGGTCAGCGGTTTCCAGCTTGCCGTCGATCCACACGCCATTGATGCGGTCGCCGGCGAAGTCCAGGCGCTGGATGGCCTGGCCGAAGCGGAACTCCACGCCCAGCTTCAGCGCCATGTCGGCCAGCTTGGTGGTGAACAGCTGGCAGTCGCCGGTCTGGTCGTTGGGCAGGCGCAGGGCGCCAGCGAGAATGTCTTTCACCCCGGCCAGGGCCGGCTCGACGCGGGCAATGCCATCGCGGTCCAGCAATTCGTACGGTACGCCAGACTGCTCGAGCACGGCGATATCCTTGGCCGCAGCATCGACCTGGGCCTGGGTGCGAAACAGCTGGGTGGTGCCCAGGCTGCGGTTTTCGTAATTGATGCCGGTTTCGGCGCGCAGCTCGTCGAGGCAGTCACGGCTGTACTCGGACAGGCGCACCATGCGCTCCTTGTTCACCGCATAACGGCTGGCGGTGCAGTTGCGCAGCATCTGGGCCATCCACAGGTACTGGTCAACGTCACCGGTGAGCTTGATTGCCAAGGGTGCATGGCGCTCCATTAGCCATTTGATGGCCTTCAAGGGCACACCCGGGGCGGCCCAGGGCGAGGCATAGCCGGGCGAGATCTGGCCGGCGTTGGCGAAGCTGGTTTCCATGGCCACCGCCGGCTGGCGGTCGACCACCGTCACTTCGAAACCTTGCCGGGCCAGGTAGTAGGCACTGGCGGTTCCAATCACACCGCTACCAAGTACCAGAACTCGCATCGTTGT
Organism: Pseudomonas sp. p99-361; assembly: GCF_003935475.1. NCBI lineage: Bacteria > Pseudomonadati > Pseudomonadota > Gammaproteobacteria > Pseudomonadales > Pseudomonadaceae > Pseudomonas > Pseudomonas sp. p99-361. The sequence goes on from NZ_RHQO01000061.1 coordinate 5,863, forward strand.
ATCCCTCACACGCGGCACGCCGCAGACTTTTATGGAAATGGCATGGATGGGCGCAGTATAGAAATTCGAGGGCAGTGCAATTCACTATATAAAAGCCTATTATTGGCGAGAATTCTCGGCATAATCGCCTTTCACGGAGGGGCATCCCCTATGAGAACCCAGCACCAGAGCAAGCGTGAACTGGACAAGATCGACCGCAACATTCTGCGTATCCTGCAGAATGACGGGCGTATTTCCTTCACCGAACTGGGCGAGAAAGTCGGGCTGTCCACCACCCCTTGCACCGAGCGGGTTCGCCGCCTTGAGCGCGAGGGCATCATCATGGGCTACAACGCCCGCCTGAACCCGCAGCACCTCAAGGGTAGCCTGCTGGTGTTCGTGGAAATCAGCCTGGACTACAAGTCGGGTGACACCTTCGAAGAGTTCCGCCGCGCGGTGCTGAAGCTGCCGCACGTGCTGGAGTGCCACCTGGTTTCCGGTGACTTCGACTACCTGGTGAAAGCGCGCATTTCCGAGATGGCCTCGTACCGCAAGCTGCTCGGCGACATACTGCTGAAGCTGCCGCACGTGCGCGAGTCGAAGAGCTACATCGTGATGGAAGAGGTGAAAGAGAGCCTCTGCCTGCCGATTCCGGACTGACGCTAGACCAACACCTGGCGGGTGCTGGCGATGAACTGGTGAACGAGCTGCTCCGCGCCTGGGTCGATCATCGGCTCAGGGCCCCGGCCACGGGGGCAGGCCATGCGCGGGGTGGTGCCGAACAAGCGGCAGATCATCGGCCGTTCTTCATACACCGTGCAGCCGTTGGGGCCCAGGTGCACACAGTCCAGGCGCGCCAGGGCGGCATCCTGCTCGGCCTGGGACTTGCGCGGCAGGCGGGCCATTTCTTCGGCCGAAGTGGTGACCGGGCCGCAGCAGTCGTGGCAGCCGGGTTCGCACTCGAAGGCAGGGATGAGTTCGCGCAGGAAGTGGATCTTGTGGCGGTTGCAGGACATGGCTAAGTACAAAATTGAAAAACAGGGGTTGGATTATAGGGCAATCGCCGGCAGGCCAGCTTCCACAGGTACACCACTGGTCTCAGCCCTTGCACATACCCTGTGGGCGCGGGCTTGCCGGCGGTGGGGCCGGTTGCCCACCCCAGAGCCCCGGCTTATCCTCCCCCCTCGCCCACCAGCCCCAGGACCGACGCCATGATCCACAGCGCGCAGCACGCCGCCTCCTACTACGCCGCCAGCAGCGCGCCACACCCTGACCACGCTTTCCTGCAGGGCGAGCACAGTGCCGACGTGTGCATCGTCGGGGGTGGCTATTCAGGCCTGAACACGGCCATCGAGTTGGCCGAGCGCGGCTTCTCGGTCATCCTGCTGGAAGCGCGCAAACTTGGCTGGGGCGCCAGTGGGCGCAACGGCGGCCAGCTGATTCGCGGGGTCGGCCATGGTCTGGAGCAGTTTCTGCCGGTGATTGGCGAGGACGGCGTGCGCAGCATGAAACTGATGGGCCTGGAGGCCGTGCAGATCGTGCGCGAGCGGGTCGAGCGGCATGCCATTGCCTGCGACCTGACCTGGGGCTACTGCGACCTGGCCAACAAACCCGCGGAGCTGCTGGGCTTTGCCGAAGACGCCGAAGAGCTGCGTAGCCTCGGCTACCCACACCAGCTGCGCCTGGTCGGCAAGGACGATATCCACAGCGTGGTCGGCGCCGACTGCTATGTGGGTGGGCTGATCGACATGGGCTCCGGGCACCTGCACCCGCTCAACCTGGCCCTGGGCGAAGCGGCCGTGGCCGCGCGCCTGGGGGTGAAGCTGTTCGAGCAGTCCGAAGTTACCCGCATCGACTACGGCACATCAGTGCAAGTGCATACCGCCCAAGGCCGGGTGCGCGCCAAGACCTTGGTGCTGTGCTGCAACGCCTACCACAACAACCTCAACCGCGAACTGGGCGGCAAGGTGCTGCCAGCGGGCAGCTACATCATCGCCACCGAGCCGCTGGGCGAGGAACGCGCCCGCAGGCTGCTGCCGCAGAACATGGCAGTGTGCGACCAACGGGTAGCCCTGGATTACTATCGCCTCTCAGCCGACAACCGGCTGCTGTTCGGCGGTGCCTGCCACTACTCGGGCCGAGACCCGAAGGACATCGCTGACTACATGCGGCCGAAGATGCTCAAGGTGTTCCCCGAATTGGCCAACGTACGCATCGATTACCAGTGGGGCGGCATGATCGGCATCGGCGCCAACCGCCTGCCGCAGGTCGGCCGGCTGGGCAGCCAGCCGAACGTGTATTACGCCCAGGCCTACTCGGGCCATGGGCTCAACGCCACCCACCTGGCCGCGCGCCTGCTGGGCGAAGCCATCAGCGGCCAGGAAAGCGGGCGCTTCGACCTGTTCGCCAAGGTGCCACATATCACCTTCCCTGGCGGCCAGCACCTGCGCTCGCCGCTATTGGCCTTGGGGATGCTGTGGCATCGGCTCAAAGAGCTGCTCTGAAGCCAGACAGCACATCAGTCCTTCCAGAAGGGTTTGCGGCCTTCGAGCCGTGCCTGCTCCCAGCTCAGCCCAACATCGCGCAGCTCGGCATCGGTCAACTGCAACAGCGCCCTTCGGGTACGCCAGCGGTGCAGCATCAGGCCCCAGCGCCCCAACCCCTGCGGCGCGTTGAACACCTTGGCCTGCTGCTCGGTTTCCAGTTCCTTGGCCAACAGCTGCAAGCGCACATCGCTCATGCCCCCCATCACCGCACCCTCCCCGTTCAGTCGATACCGTAGGGAAAGCATGCGCGAGGGCGATACCGGCAATACAGATCCAAAACAGCCTTATTATTCCCATACAGCATTGGCTAGCGGCCGACTGAATGCTGTATTTTCCAGGCAACTGTACCGGTCGCTGCCTACAGGTGGCCCAGGAGTATGCCTTGACCCTTTACCTCAACCTCGCCGAACTGCTCGGTGCCCGCATCGAGCAGGGCCTGTATCGCCCAGGCCAGCGCCTGCCGTCGGTACGCGCCCTGAGCGTGGAGCACGGGGTCAGCCTGAGCACCGTGCAGCAGGCCTACCGCATGCTCGAAGACAGCGGCATGGTCTCGCCCAGGCCCAAGTCCGGCTATTTCGTCAGCGACCACCGCCAACTGCCAGCGCTGCCTGCAGTCAGCCGCCCGGCCCAGCGCCCTGTGGACATCTCGCAATGGGAACAGGTACTCGAGCTGGTGCGCAGCACCCCGCACAAGGACGTGGTGCAACTCGGCCGCGGCATGCCCGATATCGACAGCCCAACCCTCAAGCCTTTGCTACGCAGCCTCGCCCAGTTGAGCCGGCGCCAGGACATGCCGGGACTGTATTACGACAATATCCATGGCAACCTGGCGCTGCGCGAGCAGGTAGCGCGGCTGATGCTCGATTCCGGCTGCCGCCTGGGCCCGGCCGACCTGGTGATCACCACCGGCTGCCATGAAGCGCTGTCATGCAGCATTCGCGCGGTTTGCGAGCCAGGCGACATCGTTGCGGTCGACTCGCCCAGCTTCCACGGCGCCATGCAAACCCTCAAGGGCCTGGGCATGAAAGCGCTGGAGATCCCCACCGACCCGGTCACCGGCATCAGCCTGGAAGCACTGGAGCTGGCCCTGGAGCAGTGGCCGATCAAGCTCATTCAGATCACCCCCAGCTGTAACAACCCACTCGGCTACATCATGCCCGAGGCGCGCAAGAAGGCCTTGCTCAGCCTGGCCCAGCGCTACGACGTGGCGATCCTGGAAGACGATGTGTACGGCGACCTGGCCTACACCTACCCGCGCCCGCGCACCCTCAAGTCATTCGACGACGATGGCCGCGTGTTGCTCTGCAGTTCGTTCTCCAAAACCCTGGCCCCCGGCCTGCGGGTGGGCTGGGTGGCACCTGGGCGCTATCTGGAACGGGTGCTGCACATGAAATACATCAGTACCGGCAGCAGCGCCAGCCAGCCGCAACTGGCAATTGCCGATTTCATCGCCGGCGGGCACTACCAGCCCCACATGCGGCGCATGCGCAGCCAGTACCAGCGTGGCCGTGACCTGATGAGCGATTGGGTAACGCGCTACTTCCCGGCGGGTACCCGCGTCAGCCGGCCGCAGGGCGGCTTCATGCTGTGGGTGGAATTCCCCGAACATTTCGACACGCTGCGGCTGAACCGCGCTTTACTGGAGCAAGGTGTTCAGGTGGCGGTGGGCAGTATCTTCTCGGCCTCGGGCAAGTTCCGCCACTGCCTGCGCATGAATTTCGCTGCGCGGCCAACGCCACAGATCGAGGCTGCCGTGCGCAAGGTAGGTGAAACCGCCCTTCGTCTACTGGATGAAGAAAGCGCCGACGCGTAACTTTGCGCCGCCCGCCACTGTCCAACCTCCACAGCCCTTGCCGCACAGGACGATCCACCCTTGAGACCCCAGCGCGCCTTGTCTTTGTTGCTGATGCTGTTGCTCGGCCTTGCCGGCTGTGCCAGCGTCAGTACCCCACGCGAAACCAGCCAGGCCCTGCCCGCCAGCGAATCGGCCTTCGGCCGCTCGGTGCTGCGCCAGGCGGCACCGTATGGCGGGCAGTCCGGCTTTCGCCTGCTGCCCAACAGCAACGAAGCATTTCGCGCCCGCGCCGAATTGATCCGCAACGCCCAGGCCAGCATCGACCTGCAGTACTACATCGTGCACGACGGCCTCAGCACCCGCGCCCTGGTGCACGAACTGCTGCGTGCCGCCGACCGCGGCGTGCGTGTACGCATTCTGCTCGACGACACCACCAGCGACGGCCTGGACACCATCATGGGCACCCTCGCTGCCCACCCGAATATCCAGATCCGCGTGTTCAACCCACTGCACCTGGGCCGCAGCACCGGGGTGACGCGCGCCTTCGGCCGCCTGTTCAACCTGTCGCGCCAGCACCGCCGCATGCACAACAAGCTGTTCCTGGTGGACAACAGCATGGCTATCGTCGGCGGCCGTAACCTCGGCGACGAGTATTTCGATGCCGAGCCCAACCTCAACTTCACCGACATCGACCTGCTGAGCGTCGGCCCTATAGCCGAGCAACTGGGGCACAGTTTCGACCAGTACTGGAACAGCGCGCTCAGCCGACCTATCAGCGATTTTCTGTGGCATGCGCCGGATGCCGACGACCTGCGTGCCAGTCGTCATCGCCTGGAAGTCTCGCTGGCTGAAGCCAGGACCCAGCGCAAGGCCTTGTACGATCGGTTGATGGCCTACCAGTCGCAGCCGCGCTTGGATGTGTGGCGCAACGAGCTGATCTGGGCCCATGCACAGGCGCTGTGGGATGCCCCAAGCAAGGTACTGGCCGATGACGAGCCGGACCCGCAGTTGCTGCTGAGCCACCAGTTGGCGCCTGACCTGGCCAACGTGCACAGCGAACTGATGCTGACATCGGCTTATTTCGTGCCGGGCGAGCCAGGGCTGCTGTACTTGACCGGCCGTGCCGACGCAGGTGTCTCGGTAAAACTGCTGACCAACTCATTGGAAGCCACCGATGTGCCGGCCGTGCACGGTGGCTACGCCCCCTATCGCCGGGCCTTGCTCGAACATGGGGTACAGCTTTATGAGCTGCGCCGCCAGCCGGGCGACCCCAGCGCGGGGCGCTTGAGTTTCCGCGGTAGCTCGGACTCCAGCCTGCACACCAAGGCGATCGTGTTCGACCGGCGCAAGACCTTCATCGGTTCATTCAACTTCGACCCGCGTTCGGTCCTGTGGAATACCGAAGTGGGGGTGCTGGTGGACAGCCCGGAACTGGCCGAATACACCCGCGAGCTGAGCCAGCAGGGTATGGCGCCGGCGCTGAGCTATCAGGTGAAACTGCAGGGGGGCAAACTGGTGTGGGCGACTGAGGACAATGGACAGCAGCATGTGCTGACCTCCGAGCCGGGCGGGATGTGGCGCAGGTTCAATGCCTGGGTCAGCAAGGCGGTTGGCCTGGAGAAAATGTTGTAGCGGCGTTTTTGGGGCTGCTTTGCAGCCCCGAAAACGCTCAGGCAGACACAGCCTCAAACGCCCCGCGCCTCTGGGTCAACACCACCAGCCCCGCAGCCCCTGCAGCCATCAGCAACAGCAACGCATGCCCGCTGACCCACTGGCTGCCTGCCCCGGCCAACAATGGCCCCAACAGGCAGCCAATGCCCCACAACTGCGCCACGTGAGCATTGGCCCGCACCAGTTCATCGTCGCGGTAGCGCTCACCGATCAGCACCAGCGACAAGGTGAAAAGGCCGCCGGCACTGGCCCCGAACAGTACCCACAGCGGCCATATCACCGGCGTGTGCAGCAACAGCGGGATCGCCAGGCTGGAGACCAGTAGCGTTACCGCACAGCCGGTGAACAACGCACGGCGCGACATATGATCGGCCAGCGCGCCGATGGGCAACTGCAGCACAGCATCGCCGACCACTACCGTACTGACCATGAACAAGGCGATTTCAGTGGTGAAACCTTGCTGCAGGCAGTACACCGGCAGCAACGTCAGGATCATTGCCTCGAACGAGGCAAACAGGGCGATGGCCCAGGCAATCACGGGCAAGCGACGGCAGAACCTGAACAGGTCGCCGAAGCCGACACTGCAAGCTTCGGTGCTCGGTGCACCGCCGCGCCCCAACAGCACCAGCGGCGCGAGCAGCAACAGGCCGGTGGCGGCCCAGAAACCAAAATCGTCAGCCGAACCGAGTACGCCCAGCACCAGCGGCCCAGCCAGCTGGCTCAAGGCGTAGCTGCTACCGTACAGCGCCACCAGGCGGCCGCGCCATTGCTCGACCACCAGCTGGTTGATCCAGCTCTCACCCAGGATAAACACCACGGTCAGGGACATGCCGATCATCAGCCGCAACAGCAACCACAGCGGGTAGCTGGGCAATAGCGCGACCAGGCCGATGGACAACGCACCACCCCACAGGCAGATGCGCATGGCCGCAGGTAAGCCGACCCAGCCGGCCAGGCGGCTGGCCAGGCTGGCACCCGCCAGTACCCCCAGCGCAGGCATCGCGGCCATCACGCCGATGGCGAAACTGCCATAGCCCCAGGCTTCCAGACGCAGAGATACCAGGGGCATGCTCACGCCCAGCGCCAGGCCGACACTGAGCACTGATGCCAGTACCGCGAAGTAGGTCCCCCAACGCATTGCTGCCTCCCAGGCCAAGAATTTTCCATGGCCCATTCGCGGGTAAACCCGCTCCCACAGATACACCACCATCCTTGAAAGCGGTGCAGTACCTGTAGGAGCGGGTTTACCCGCGAATGGGCCGCAAAGCGGCCCCTCCTGGAATTACAGCTTGATCCAGGTCGCCTTCAGCTCGGTGTATTTCTCCAGCGCATGCAGCGACTTGTCACGGCCGTTGCCCGATTGCTTGAAGCCACCGAACGGTGCGGTCATGTCGCCGCCGTCGTACTGGTTGACCCACACGCTGCCGGCGCGCACGGCCCGCGCAGTCTTGTGCGCCTTGGAAATGTCCGCCGTCCAGATACCGGCCGCCAGGCCGTACGGGGTGTCGTTGGCGATGGCGATGGCTTCTTCGGCGGTGTCGAAGGCAATCACCGACAGCACCGGCCCGAAGATTTCTTCCTGGGCGATGCGCATGGCATTGGTTACGCCATCGAAGATGGTCGGCTCCACATAGGTGCCACCGGTTTCCTCCAGGGTGCGCTTGCCGCCGGTCAGCAGCTTGGCGCCATCCTTGTGGCCGGCCTCGATGTACGACAGCACGGTATTCATTTGCTGGGTATCGACCAACGCACCCACGGTGGTCTCTGGGTCGAGTGGGTTACCGGGCTTCCAGCCTTTCAGGGCCTCGACCACCATGGGCAGGAACTTGTCCTTGATCGAGCGCTCGACCAGCAGGCGCGAACCGGCAGTGCACACTTCGCCCTGGTTGAAGGCGATGGCACTGGCGGCAGCCGCAGCGGCCGCTTGCAGGTCCGGTGCATCGGCGAAGACGATGTTCGGGCTTTTGCCGCCAGCCTCCAGCCAGATTCGTTTCATGTTCGATTCGCCTGCATAGACCATCAGTTGCTTGGCGATCTTGGTCGAGCCGGTGAACACCAGCGTGTCGACATCCATGTGCAGGGCCAACGCCTTGCCCACGGTGTGGCCGTAGCCTGGCAGCACGTTCAGTACACCCGCCGGGATGCCGGCCTCGATCGCCAGTTGCGCGATGCGAATGGCGGTCAGCGGCGATTTTTCCGAAGGCTTGAGCACCACCGAGTTACCGGTGGCCAGTGCCGGGCCGAGTTTCCAGCAGGCCATCAGCAGCGGGAAGTTCCACGGTACGATGGCACCGACCACGCCGACTGGCTCACGGGTAACCAGGCCAAGCTGGTCGTGTGGGGTGGGCGCGACCTCGTCGTAAACCTTGTCGATGGCTTCGGCGGTCCAGTGAATGGCCTGGGCTGCACCGGGGATGTCGATGCTGGAGGAGTCACCGATCGGCTTGCCCATGTCCAGGGTTTCCAGCAGCGCCAGCTCTTCGACGTTCTGGCGCAGCAGGTCGGCGAAACGGATCAGCGTGGCTTTGCGCTTGGCCGGGGCCAACTGCGACCAGACGCCAGCGTTGAAGGTGGCACGCGCGTTTTCCACGGCACGGTTGGCATCGGCCAGGTCGCAGCTGGCAACCTTGGCCAGGAAGCGTCCGTCGACCGGGCTCAGGCAATCGAAGGTTTCACCGGATACGGCATCGGTGTATTCGCCGTTGATAAAGGCACGGCCTTCGATCTTCAGTTGCTGGGCGCGTTGTTCCCAGTCCGCACGGGTCAGGGTGGTCATACGAAACTCCTCCTCTTGTTTAGGTGCAACGCCGCACTGAGGACTCACAGGCGTTGTCAGAATTCTGGCCGGGCGACGAGCGCACACTGGCAAGCGATACCCTAAACCAGCCACTGCAAACTATCAATATATTTGACACGGAAGGCCCAAAAGCCTACTGATGTTAATTTTATTTAACAAGAACAGGAGCCGCACCATGAACATCGCCAGCATCATCGACTTCGCCCAAGTGCTCACTGAAGCCGAACGGTACCGCCCTGCGGCTGAAAAAATCCTCAAGGGTGAGCCAGACCAGGCGGTCTACAACCATTACTCCAGCCCATGCGGGCAGTTTGCAGCAGGCGTTTGGGAGGGTGAGGTCGGCCAGTGGAAAGTGAACTACACCGAGCATGAATACTGCGAGATCGTCCAGGGCGTTTCGGTACTGCGCGACGACAACGGCGGTGCCAAGACCCTGCGCGCCGGCGACCGGTTCGTAATCCCGGCCGGGTTCACAGGCACCTGGGAAGTGCTTGAGCCGTGCCGCAAGATCTACGTCATGTTCGAGCAGAAGTAATTATGTAGCGCAGCTGGCCAGGCGGCATGCGTGAGGATGGCCCTGCCCACAACGGGCCATTCACCTCAACAGGAAGATCACCATGACCAACGATGACGTCAAACAAGCCCTCGCCCACCTGGTCGGCGCCCCTTACGTGCCAGAGCTCAAAGACACCATCTGCGCCATTACCGGCCGCTCCCGCGTGGTCGGCCCCACCGACATGTGCACCCGCGAGTTCGACCCTACCCGCATCCAGATCAGGACCGACGCCAACCAGGTGATTCAGGGCTTCGAATTCAACTGACCTTGCAGCAGGCATAAAAAAACCCGCGTCCTTACGGATGCGGGTTTTTTTCAGGTCGCCGATCAATTACTTGATCTTGGCTTCCTTGTACACCACGTGCTTGCGAACAACCGGATCATATTTCTTGATCTCGATTTTGTCCGGGGTGGTGCGCTTGTTCTTGTCGGTGGTGTAGAAGTGGCCGGTACCGGCACTCGAAACCAGACGGATCAATTCACGCATGATGCTCTCCCTTAAACCTTGGCGCCAGCTTTACGGATGTCAACCAGAACGGCGTCGATGCCGCGCTTGTCGATAATACGCATGCCTTTGGCGGAAACGCGCAGACGCACGAAGCGCTTCTCGGATTCAACCCAGAAACGGTGGTGCTGCAGGTTCGGCAGGAAACGACGACGGGTTTTGTTGTTTGCGTGGGAAATGTTGTTCCCGGTTACTGGACCCTTACCAGTAACTTGACAGACTCTCGACATGACTCAGCCCTCTAAAACCACATGCCCAACCCGGCATGGGTTGGCCGCTTAATCTCTCAGTCTTTGGCGCCTGGGCGCCGTGATTCTGGAGGCCTTATCGACCGGATCCGCTTATGCGACAGGCCGAGCCCCTAGAAAAGAGCGCTGCTTTATACCAGAAAGACCTGGCTGCAACAATAGTTGATGCACATTGGCGCAAGCCCGATTCAGCCGGGGCAGCATACCTTCAGGCCCCGCCAGCCGTCGACCGCTCGTCGCCACATTTGTAAAAAAGGATGTGGTCATTTCCCGACAGGCACACTAGGGTAGGCTTTTTCCAGACTGCACTGGCAGATGGGCCACTGACAGCCAAGGAGCCACCATGCGTGCCGCCGCCCTTTCCTTATTGTTCAACTCCCTGTTCACCGCCACCCTGTTCGCGGGTGGCATCGCCCAGGCCGCGCCCCTGAGCGTTTGCAGCGAGGCCAGCCCCGAAGGCTTCGACGTGGTGCAGTACAACTCGCTGACCACCACCAATGCCACCGCCGACGTGCTGATGAACCGCCTGGTGGAGTTCGATGCGGCACAGGGCAAAGTGGTGCCGAGCCTGGCGGCCAGCTGGACGGTCTCGGCCGACGGGCTGGTGTACGACTTCACCCTGCGCGACGGTGTGAAGTTCCATACCACCCCGTACTTCAAGCCCACCCGCGAATTGAATGCCGATGACGTGCTGTTCAGCTTCCAGCGCATGCTCTACCCGGCCCATGCCTGGCACAAGACTGCACCCGGCGGCTACCCGCACGCCCAGTCGCTGCAACTGGGTAGCCTGATCAAGGCGATCGACGCCCCGGCCCCGAACACCGTGCGCTTCACCCTCAGCCACCCAGACGCCACGTTCCTGGCCACCCTGAGCATGGGCTTCGCGTCCATCTACTCTGCCGAATATGCCGACAAGCTGCTCAAGGCCGGTACGCCAGAGAAGCTCAACAGCCAGCCGATCGGCACCGGGCCGTTCACTTTCCAGCGCTTCCAGAAGGACGCTGTGGTGCGCTACCGCGCCAACCCGGACTACTTCGGCGGCAAGCCGGCAGTGGATCCGTTGATCTTTGCCATCACCACCGATGCCAACGTGCGCCTGCAAAAGCTCAAGCGCGGCGAATGCCAGGTCGCCTTGTCGCCCAAACCGCTGGATATTGCCGAAGCGGCCAAGGACGACAAGCTCAAGGTGGCCAGTACGCCCGCGTTCATGACCGCCTTTGTCGCCATCAACAGCCAGCACCCGCCACTGGACAAGCCGGAAGTCCGCCAGGCGATCAACCTGGCCTTCGACAAGCAGGCTTACCTCAAGGCGGTGTTCGAAGACTCTGCGGTGGCGGCCAACGGCCCCTACCCGCCCAATACCTGGAGCTACGCCAAAGACTTGCCCGGCTACCCTCTGGACGTGAAAAAGGCCAAGGCCCTGCTGGCCAAGGCCGGCCTGGCGGAGGGCTTCAGCACCACTATCTGGACGCGGCCATCGGGCAGCCTGCTCAACCCCAACCCAAGCCTTGGCGCGCAAATGCTGCAGGCCGACCTGGCCAAGATCGACATCAAGGCCGAGATCCGCGTGATCGAATGGGGTGAGCTGATCCGCCGCGCCAAGGCCGGCGAGCATGACCTGCTGTTCATGGGCTGGGCCGGTGACAACGGCGACCCGGATAACTTCCTCAGCCCGCAGTTCTCCTGTGCGGCAGTGGAGTCGGGCACCAACTTCGCACGGTTCTGCGACAGCCGCCTGGACCAGCTGATCAGTGCCGGGCGCACCACCAACGACCAAAGCGTGCGCAGCCGGCTGTACCAGCAGGCGCAAACCCTGATTCAGCAGCAGGCACTGTGGGTGCCGTTGGCGCACCCGACAGCGGCGACCCTGCTGCGCCAGGAAGTCGAGGGGTACCAGGTCAGCCCGTTCGGGCGGCTGGATTTCAGCAAGGTGTCGGTGGCCAGGTAGACCTGCACCGGGCTCTTCGCGGGCACGCCGGCTCCCACAGGGACATCACCGCCTTCAAGGCCGGCGAATATCCTGTGGGAGCGGGCTTGCCCGCGAAGAGGCCAGCACACAACTAAACGGCCTAAGCCACGATCCACCCCTGCTCAACCATCGACAACGGCTCCCCGTCGCCAATGATGATGTGATCCAGCACCCGCACGTCGATCAATGCCAGCCCGCGTTTGAGCGACAAGGTCAGGTGCACATCGTCCTGGCTAGGCTCACTGTTGCCTGAAGGGTGGTTATGGCACAGGATCAACGCCGCCGCGTTGTGCAGCAATGCCCGCCGCACCACCTCCCGCGGGTAGACGCTGGCCCGGTCGATGGTGCCCCTGAACAGAATCTCGAACGCCAGCGGCCTGTGCTTGGTGTCCAGAAACAGGCAACCGAACACCTCGCTGGGCTCATGGCGCAGCATGGCCTTCAGGTAACGCCGCACCGCCTCGGGCCCTTCCAGCACCGCTGCGCGCGCGATGTGCTCATCCAGGTAACGCCGGCCGATTTCCAGCAGCGCTTGCAACTGTGCGTATTTCACAGCGCCTATGCCCGGCTCGCGCAGCACCGCCGCGCGCTCGGCCTCAAGAAACTGCCGCAGCCCACCAAAACGCACCAGCAGCCCGCGTGCAAGGTCCAGTACATTGCGCCCGGCCACGCCCGAGCCGAGCAACACGGCCAGCAACTCGGCGTCCGACAGCACCGCCGCACCCCGTTGCAACAGCTTCTCCCTTGGCCGATCTTCAGCCGGCCACTCTCTGATATTCATCCCTGCCCCTCTGCCCTTGCTGCGGCCCATTTCGGCCCTGTGTTAATCTATTTCGCCTCGTACATGCGACGTTCTGCCGCAGGCATTTGCAAACGTCGCCGCCCGCTCTCACTGGAAAAAGGCAAGCCTATGCAGCGGCTGTATCGCAAGCGCATCGTTCTCGGCGTGGGTGGCGGCATTGCCGCCTACAAAAGCGCCGAGCTGATTCGCCGTCTCCTGGAGCACGGCGCGCAGGTGCGCGTCGTCATGACCCGTGGGGGTGCCGAATTCATCACCCCGCTGACCCTGCAGGCGCTGTCGGGCCACCCGGTGCACATGGACCTGCTGGACCCGGCTGCCGAAGCGGCCATGGGCCACATCGAACTGGCCAAGTGGGCCGACCTGGTCTTGATCGCCCCGGCCACCGCCGACCTGATGGCGCGCATGGCCCAGGGCATGGCCGATGACCTGCTGACCACCCTGGTACTGGCCACCGACGCCACCGTGGCGGTGGCCCCGGCGATGAACCAGGCCATGTGGCGCGACCCGGCGACCCAGGCCAACCTCGACCTGCTCAAAAGCCGTGGCATCCAGGTATTCGGCCCGGCCTCCGGCAGCCAGGCCTGTGGTGACGTGGGCCTGGGGCGCATGCTCGAGGCCACCGAGCTGGCCTGGTGCGCGGCAGAAAGCTTCAAGCGCCAGGCCCTGACCGGCAAGCATGTGCTGATCACCGCCGGGCCGACCCAGGAAAACATCGACCCGGTGCGCTACATCACCAATCATAGCTCCGGCAAGATGGGTTTCGCCCTCGCCGAGGCGGCAGCTGAAGCAGGGGCTCGGGTGACCCTCGTGACCGGCCCGGTGCACCTGCCAACCCCGGACCGGGTCAGCCGTATCGACGTGGTCAGCGCGCGGGACATGCTCGCGGCCTGCGAGGCGGCCATGCCGTGCGACCTGTTCATTGCCTCGGCAGCCGTTGCGGACTACCGCCCGGAAGTCGTTGCCACACAAAAACTGAAGAAAGATCCTACGACCGGCGACGGCATGCTGCTGCAGATGGTGCGCAATCCCGATATCCTTGCCACCATCGCCGGCCGCGCCGACCGCCCGTTCAGCGTCGGCTTTGCCGCCGAGACCGAACACCTGCTCGATTACGCCACGCGCAAGCTCAAGGACAAGAACCTCGACCTGATCGTCGCCAACGATGTGGCCAACCCCAGCATTGGCTTCAACAGCGAAGAAAATGCCTTGACCGTGATCGACCGCCAACAGCACCAAACCCTCTTCGCGCAGACCAGCAAGGGCAAGATCGCCCGGCAACTGGTCGCCTTCATCGCCGAACGGCTCAACCAGGTTCAATAAGTTACATGCACGCTCTTCAAGCCAAGATCCTCGACCCACGCCTGGGCAGCGAATTTCCGCTGCCGACCTATGCCACCCCCGGCTCCGCTGGCCTCGACCTGCGCGCCCTGCTCCAGCAAGACACCGTCCTCGAACCAGGCCAGACCCTGCTGATTCCTACCGGCTTGTCGATCTACATCGGCGACCCGGGCCTGGCCGCCGTCATCCTGCCGCGTTCGGGCCTGGGCCATAAGCACGGCATCGTGCTGGGCAACCTGGTCGGGCTGATCGATTCGGACTACCAGGGCGAGCTGATGGTGTCGTGCTGGAACCGCGGCACCACCCCTTTCACCATCGCCGTGGGCGAGCGTATCGCCCAGCTGGTGCTGGTGCCGGTCGTGCAGGCGCATTTCGATATCGTCGAGGCCTTCGATGAAAGCCAGCGCGGCGCTGGCGGCTTCGGTCACTCCGGCAGCCACTGAGCCGAAACACGACCGTTCAGGCCAAGGATGGCGAACTCTCTGGTGAAACCACCGTCCAAGCGTTCAATTTGCGCCTGCCCAGAAAGCCTTTGATTAATGGAGCTTCCAGAGATGAACGACATGGCCCACCTGGTCCCCGCCACATTGCCAGACAGCATTTTCCGCGCGTATGACATTCGCGGCGTGGTCGGCAAGACCTTGCACGCCGAAACCGCCTACTGGATTGGCCGCGCCATCGGTGCGCAAAGCCTGGCCCAGGGCGAACCGCAAGTCTCGGTAGGCCGCGATGGCCGCCTGTCCGGGCCAATGCTGGTGGAGCAACTGATCAAGGGCCTGGTCGATGCCGGTTGCCAGGTCAGCGACGTCGGCCTGGTGCCGACCCCGGCCCTGTACTACGCGGCCAACGTATTGGCCGGCAAGTCGGGCGTGATGCTGACCGGTAGCCACAACCCGTCCGACTACAACGGCTTCAAGATCGTCATCGCCGGCGACACCCTGGCCAATGAACAGATCCAGGCCTTGCTGACCCGCCTGAAAACCAACGACCTGACCCTGGCTGCAGGGCGTGTGGAAAAAGTCGAGATCCTCGACCGCTACTTCCAGCAGATCGTCGGCGACGTGAAGCTGGCCAGGAAGCTCAAGGTCGTGGTGGATTGCGGCAATGGCGCCGCCGGAGTGATTGCCCCCCAGTTGATCGAAGCCCTGGGCTGTGAGGTGATCCCGCTGTTCTGCGAGGTGGACGGTAACTTCCCTAACCACCACCCGGACCCAGGCAAGCCGGAAAACCTTGAAGACCTGATCGCCAAGGTCAAGCAGACCGGCGCCGACATCGGCCTGGCCTTCGATGGTGACGGCGACCGCGTCGGCGTCGTGACCAACACCGGCAGCATCGTCTACCCCGACCGCCTGCTGATGCTGTTCGCCCAGGACGTACTGGCACGCAACCCGGGCGCCGAGATCATCTTCGACGTCAAGTGCACCCGGCGCCTGACCCCGCTGATCGAACAACACGGTGGCCGGGCGCTGATGTGGAAAACCGGCCATTCGTTGATCAAGAAGAAGATGAAACAGACCGGTTCGCTGCTGGCGGGCGAGATGAGTGGTCACATCTTCATCAAGGAACGCTGGTACGGTTTCGACGACGGTATCTACAGTGCCGCGCGCCTGCTGGAGATCCTCAGCAAGGCCGAACAGAGCGCCGAAAACCTGTTTGCCGCCTTCCCGAACGATATTTCCACGCCGGAAATCAATATTGATGTGACCGACGAGGGTAAATTCAGCATCATTGATGCACTGCAACGCGACGCCGACTGGGGCGAAGCCAACCTGACCACCATCGACGGTGTGCGGGTCGACTATGCCCATGGCTGGGGCCTGGTTCGCGCCTCCAACACCACACCGGTGCTGGTACTGCGCTTCGAGGCCGACAGTGACGCCGAATTGCAACGTATCAAGGATGTTTTCCGTACCCAGTTGCTGCGGGTTGATCCTGAGCTGCAACTGCCGTTCTGACCGATTATCTGTTCCTCACAGGAGCCCTGCATGACCCTCGATCGCGATGCCGCTTCCCATGTAGCCGAGGTTTTGTCCGAAGCGCTGCCCTACATCCGCCGCTTTGTCGGCAAGACCCTGGTGATCAAGTACGGCGGCAACGCGATGGAGAGCGAGGAGCTCAAGACCGGCTTCGCCCGTGACATCGTGCTGATGAAGGCGGTGGGTATCAACCCGGTGGTCGTGCACGGGGGTGGCCCGCAAATCGGCGACCTGCTCAAGCGCCTGTCGATCGAAAGCCACTTCATCGACGGCATGCGTGTGACCGATTCGGCGACCATGGACGTGGTGGAAATGGTGCTGGGCGGCCAGGTCAACAAGGACATCGTCAACCTGATCAACCGCCATGGCGGCAGCGCCATCGGCCTGACCGGCAAGGACGCGGAGCTGATCCGCGCGCGCAAGCTGACCGTCAGCCGCCAGACCCCCGAGATGACCACTCCGGAAATCATCGACATCGGTCACGTGGGCGAAGTGGTGAGCGTGAACACCGACCTGTTGAACATGCTGGTCAAGGGCGACTTCATCCCGGTCATCGCGCCAATCGGCGTGGGTGTCAACGGTGAGTCCTACAACATCAACGCCGACCTCGTGGCCGGCAAGGTAGCCGAAGCGCTGAAGGCCGAGAAGCTGATGCTGCTGACCAACATTGCGGGCCTGATGGACAAACAGGGCCAGGTCCTGACCGGCCTGACCACCGAGCAAGTCAACGAGCTGATCGCCGATGGCACCATCTACGGCGGCATGCTGCCGAAGATCAAGTGTGCGCTGGATGCAGTGCAGGGCGGCGTTAACAGCTCGCACATCATCGACGGCCGCGTGCCGAATGCGGTGCTGCTGGAGATCTTCACCGACAGCGGCGTGGGCACCCTGATCACCAACCGCAAGCCGCGCTGAGTGATCGGTTAGCCTGTACCGGCCCCTTCGCGGGCGTGCCCGCGAATAGGCCAAAACAGGCGGCACAAAAAAGGCGACCTTCACAAGAAGATCGCCTTTTTCATTTCCAGGCCAGGATCAGATCCCGTACTGCGCCCGGTAAGCTTCGACAGCCGGCAGGTGCTGCTTGAGCTGTGGGTCGTCAGCCAGGAACTCCAGCACCTGGGTCAGCGAAACGATGCTGACCACTGGAATGCCGAAGTCACGCTCCACTTCCTGGATAGCCGACAGCTCGCCATTGCCACGTTCTTCGCGGTTCAGCGCGATCAGCACGCCGGCGGCCTTGGCCTGCTGGGCGTTGATGATCTGCATGACCTCACGGATGGCAGTGCCGGCGGTGATCACATCGTCGATGATCAGTACATCACCGGCCAGCGGTGCGCCAACCAGGCTGCCGCCTTCGCCGTGGTCCTTGGCTTCCTTGCGGTTGAAGCACCATGGCACATCGCGCTGGTGCTGGTCAGCCAGCGAGACGGCAGTGGTCGCCGCCAGCGGAATGCCTTTGTATGCAGGGCCGAACAGCACATCGAACGGGATCTTGCTGTCGACGATGGCGGCGGCATAGCAGCGGCCCAGTTCAGCCAGGGCGGAACCGGTGTTGAACAGGCCGGCATTGAAGAAATACGGGCTGGTACGCCCCGATTTCAGGGTGAATTCACCGAAACGCAGTACCCCGCGATCGATGGCAAAACGGATAAAGTCGCGCTGATACGGCTGCATGAATAGTCCCGGACACCACGGATTTAGCTAAATGGGTTGAGCTCGGGTATCATACACGCACGAGATTTATGGGGCCATTTATGCGGATCATCAGTGTGAACGTTAATGGCATTCAGGCTGCGGCCGAGCGTGGTTTGCTCAGCTGGCTTCAAGCCCAGAATGCCGACGTCATCTGCCTTCAGGATACCCGCGCCTCGGCCTTTGAACTCGATGACCCAGCTTTCCAGCTCGATGGCTATTTCCTTTATGCCTGCGACGCGGAGGTGCCAGCCCAAGGTGGTGTGGCCCTTTATTCGCGCATGCAGCCCAAGGCAGTCATCACCGGCCTGGGCTTCGAGACAGCCGACCGCTACGGGCGTTACCTGCAAGCAGATTTCGACAAAGTCAGTATTGCCAGCCTGCTACTGCCTTCGGGCATGAACGGCGACGAAGACTTGAACCAGAAATTCAAGTTGATGGACGACTTCGCCAAGTACCTGGACAAGCAGCGCCGCAAGCGCCGCGAGTACATCTATTGCGGCTCGTTCTACGTGGCGCAGCAGAAGCTCGACATCAAGAACTGGCGCGACAGCCAGCAGTCGCCTGGCTTCCTGGCGCCGGAGCGTGCGTGGATGGATGCGATCACGGGCGAGATGGGTTACGTCGACGCCCTGCGCGAAGTCAGCCGTGAAGGCGACCAGTACAGCTGGTGGCCGGACAACGAGCAGGCCGAGATGCTCAACCTGGGCTACCGGTTCGACTACCAGATCCTCACCCCGGGTCTGCGCCGCTTCGTGCGCAACGCCCGCCTGCCGCGCCAACCGCGCTTCTCGCAGCATGCGCCGCTGATTGTCGACTATGACTGGACGCTGACCATCTAAAGCCATTGGGGCTGCTTTGCAGCCCCGTTCGCGGGCACGCCCGCTCCCACAGGTACGGCGCTACCAGTGAAAGCGCCGCGATCGCTGTGGGAGCGGGCGTGCCCGCGAACGGGGCCACAGAAAATCTATTTGATCGGCCGCCAGATCAGCGGGCCCAGCAGCGCGGAGAGGTGGCAGAACATCTGCACCTCTCCGGCTGGTCTCAATCGGCCAGCGCCGCCTGCTGCAGCTCGAAGATTTCGGTCATGCCTTTCTGCGCCAGGGCGAGCATGGCGTTGAAATCTTCCGGCTGGAACGGCGCGCCTTCGGCAGTGCCCTGCACTTCGATGAAGCCGCCCGCGCTGGTCATGACCACGTTCAGGTCGGTTTCGGCAGCGGAATCTTCCAGGTAGTCCAGGTCGAGCACCGCTTCGCCCTGGTACATGCCGACCGAAACGGCAGCGATCATGTGCTTGAGCGGGTTACCGCCCTTGAGGCCACCGCGCTTCTTGATTACTGCCAGGGCGTCGCACAGGGCAACCATGGCACCGGTGATGGACGCGGTACGGGTGCCGCCATCGGCCTGGATCACGTCGCAGTCGACGTACAGGGTGATGTCGCCCAGCTTGCTCATGTCCAGTGCGGCACGCAGAGAGCGCCCGATAAGGCGCTGGATTTCCAGGGTGCGGCCACCCTGTTTGCCGCGGCTGGCTTCACGCTGGTTACGCTCACCGGTGGAACGCGGCAACATGCCGTACTCGGCGGTCAGCCAACCCTGGCCCTGGCCTTTGAGGAAGCGCGGTACACCGTTTTCCACGCTGACCGTGCAGATGACCTTGGTGTCACCGAACTCGACCAGTACCGACCCTTCGGCGTGCTTGGTGTAGTTGCGGGTGATGCGGATCGAGCGGAGCTGATCGGCGGCGCGACCACTTGGACGTTTCATCTGGGATACCTGTACTGGGACTTTGAATCTGGCGAGCATTATAGAGCCGCAAGCCCGGTGAGGACATGCCTATTGTCGCGCGCAGACGGCCCGTCGCCTTTTCCTACCCCGACCACCACCTACCGGTAACATAGGCCGATTGGGCGCCACGCCCCCACTGCGCTACAATCCTGCGCCGTTCACTTATCCAAGCGAGGTACTCCCCATGGTGCATAGCATGACCGCTTTTGCGCGTGTCGAGCGCGCCGGCAGCCAAGGCACCCTGGTCTGGGAGCTGCGTTCGGTCAACCACCGTTACCTGGAGCCGCACCTGCGCCTGCCCGAGGCCCTGCGCGACCTCGAAGGCGGCGTGCGTGAAGGCCTGCGCCAAGGGCTGTCACGGGGCAAGGTGGAATGCACCTTGCGCCTGAATGAAGACAGCACCGGCAAGCCGCTGAAGGTCGACCGCGAGCGCGCCGCACAACTGGTCGCCGCCGCCGAAGAAGTGGCCGGGCTGATCAGGCAGCCAGCCCCGCTCAACCCGCTGGAAGTGCTGTCGTGGCCCGGCGTGCTGGTAGCCGATACCAGTGACCCGCAGGCACTCAACGCCGAAGCCATGGCGCTGTTCGACGAAGCCCTGGCCGAACTCAAGGCCGGGCGCCAGCGCGAAGGCCAGGAACTGGCGCGCCTGATCAACGAGCGCCTGGACAGCATGGCCGGTGAAGTCACGACGCTGCGCGCACTGGTGCCGCAGATGCTCGCGGCGCAGCGGCAGAAAATTCTCGACCGCTTCGGCGACATGCAGGCAGAGCTCGACCCACAGCGCCTCGAGCAGGAAATGGTGCTGCTGGCCCAGAAAAGCGACGTGGCCGAGGAACTCGACCGCCTCAGCACCCACGTTACCGAAGTACGCCGTGTGCTCAAGGGGGGCGGCGCCGCCGGCCGGCGCCTGGACTTCCTGATGCAGGAGCTCAACCGCGAGGCCAACACCCTTGGCTCCAAGGCCTTCGACCCACGCAGCACGCAGGCGGCGGTCAACCTGAAGGTATTGATCGAACAGATGCGTGAACAAGTACAGAACATCGAGTAAGGCCACCCCAACCATGAACCACAACAGCGGCACCCTCTACATCGTCTCGGCCCCTTCCGGCGCCGGCAAGACCAGCCTGGTCAACGCCCTGATCAAGGAAGACCGGCAGATCCGCGTCTCGGTCTCGCACACCACCCGCGCCATGCGCCCGGGCGAGCAGCACGGGGTGAACTACCACTTCGTCGTGCACGAGGAATTCAAGGCGCTGATCGCACAGGGTGACTTCCTGGAGCATGCCGAAGTGTTCGGCAATTTCTACGGCACGTCGCGCAGTGCACTGCAGCAAACCCTGGACGAGGGCTATGACCTGATTCTGGAAATCGACTGGCAAGGCGCCCAGCAGGTTCGCCGGGTGATGCCCGATGCGTTGTCGGTATTCATCCTGCCACCGAGCCAGCAGGCGCTGCGCCAGCGCCTGGACGGGCGCGGGCAGGACAGCGAAGAGATCATCGATGGGCGCATGAAAGAAGCGGTCAGCGAGATGGTGCACTACGACGAGTACGACTACGTGATCATCAATGATGATTTCAATGCAGCGCTGGAAGACTTGAAAGCAGTGTTCCGCGCCAACCGCCTGGTGTTGAGGAAGCAACGGCAACGCAACAGTGGGCTGCTGAAAGAATTGCTCTCCTGAGAGACCGCACGGGGCTGCTTTGCAGCCCAATCGCCGGCAAGCCAGCTCCCACAGGTGCCTCACATTAGCTGAGAACTGTGGAGATCATGTGGGAGATTCTATGGTTCCTGGCAAGGGTAGCCGCTGCATCTTCAGTGCCTGTGAGATTGAGCGCCGCCCGCGCG
>NZ_RHQO01000062.1:0-27041 GCF_003935475.1 Pseudomonas sp. p99-361
CGTTACTGGCCCGAAACAAACGTAGGAGCGAGCGCAGCTCGCGATGCGCCGCGCGGGCGGCGCTCAATCTCACAGGCGCTGCATACCTTGTGGCAAACACCCGTGAGCCCTGATGCGAGCCCTGTGTGGCTTGCCGGCGATAGGGTCAGCCCAGGCAAACGAAAAAGGGGGCCGATGATGCGCATCGGCCCCCCCACCTCACCGCTCAGGCAACCCTCAATGCTCGGCCACCGCCGCAGGGCGTCTGACCGTTTCATTGCCATGCTCGTCCAGCTCCAGCATCGGCACCTCGTTACCCTCGGCATCGAACAACTTGCCATCCTTGAAGTAGTCGCCATCGCGCAGTGCGGAAATGTCCGAATACTGGATGGTGCGCTCGTAGGCCGCAGCGAACACCGACTGGTTTTCCGAGTTGCCGGTGGTGAAGTGGTTGAAGATCAGGTTCAGCAGGATTGCCATGATCGCCGCCGAGCTGATGCCCGAGTGGAAAATGGTCTCGAACCAGTTCGGGAATTGGTGGTAGAAGGTCGGCGCGGCGATCGGGATCATGCCGAAGCCCAGCGATGCCGCGACAATGATCAAGTTCACGTTGTTCTTGTAGCTGACCTTGGACAAAGTGCGGATACCACTGGCCGCCACGGTGCCGAACAGCACGATCCCTGCACCGCCCAGTACCGGGGTAGGGACGGCGGCAATGACCCGGCCCATGATCGGCAGCAGGCCGAGAACCACCAGGATCAGGCCACCGGTAGCCACCACATAACGGCTCTTGACGCCGGTAACGGCCACCAGGCCGACGTTCTGGGCGAATGCGCTTTGCGTGAACGAGCCGAAGATCGGCGCCAGAATGCTCGACGCCATGTCGGCACGCAGGCCGTTGCCCAGGCGCTTGGAGTCGACCTTGGTATCGATGATCTCGCCCACGGCAAGGATGTCGGCCGAGGTTTCCACCAGGGTCACCATGATAACGATGCACATCGACAGGATGGCCGCGATGTGAAACTCGGGCATGCCGAAATGGAACGGCGTGGGGAAGGCGAACATCGGGCCTTCGGTGACCTTGCTGAAGTCGGCCATGCCCAGCGCCCAGGCGATCAAAGTGCCGACCACCATGGCCAGCAGGATCGACAGCCGCGAGATGCTCGCGCTACCCAGTTTGCTCAGCAGCAGCACAATGGCAAAGGTCAGCGCCGCCAGGCCGATATTGGCCACGCTGCCGAACTCGGGCGAAGCGCTGTTGCCGCCCATTACCCAGCGCGCGGCGACCGGCATCAGGGTCAGGCCGATGGTGGTGATGACGATACCGGTCACCAAGGGCGGGAAGAACTTGGTAATGCGTGAGAACACCGGGGTGATCAGAAAGCCGATCAGTGATGCCGCCATGACCGCACCGAGCACCCCCGGCAAGCCACCGCCACCTTCGCTGCTGAGAATGGCGCCCATGGTCGCCACGCCAGCGAACGACACGCCCTGCACCAGCGGTAGCTGGCAGCCGAAAAACGGCAGACCCAACGTCTGCAGCAGGGTGGCCAGGCCACCGGCAAACAGCGAGGCGGCGATCAGCATGCCGATTTCGCCACCGTTCAGGCCAGCGGCTTGCCCCAGGATCAGGGGCACCGCGACGATCCCCCCGTACATGGTCAACACGTGTTGCAGACCATAGGCCAGGTTGGCGCCCAGCCCGAGGTTTTCGTCCTCGGGGCGTTGAGCGGGAGACGTGCTAGGGGACGTAGTCATGGAGCAGGCTCTCTGTTTATTGTTGTGGCGCTACTGTAGACACTTCCCGTGATTGATTGCCACAAGAATTGTATACAATATTTTGATCAGAGCGCGCACAAGTGCGGCATCAGGGTGTGTTAAAACCCAATGCATGAGCCGTACCAACTTGTCTAAAGCTGTACTAGAGGGGTGTGTACAAAGTCCTGCTACCCAGGCCTAAAGCTGTCTGAGTAGACAGGAAACAGAAAGTGGGAAGGCCCTTAGCTAGCTAAGAGATTCCATTCTTCGATCAATTCGCGCAGCTCACGCATCATTCTGGTGCCGTCACCCAGGTTCAATTCCACAAGACGGTGCAGATGGGTCATCGATTCGACATCGATGTACAGGCAGATGAAACCAAGCCGGGCCGGTTCCTCGTGGCGCAGTTCGACCTGCATGGTCACCTGCGTTTGCTCGTCCAGCGTGATGATTGCGTCGAAGTTCTGGCTCAGGTCGGCATCCCATTGCTGCGGGCGTTCCACCAGCAGCCCCTTGAGCGAAATGTCCAGCAGCTTGGGCGACCAGCATCGGGAGCCTTGGTGAAGTTCGGTAGGGGCGTCGAAGCAGATTCGCTGGAAACGCCTACGTTCGTCGTGATCGCTCATGGATAAGGCCCTCGGGTGGCATCCTGATCAGGGTGATGAAGGGTTTGTGCATCAGGTACTGCAATCTGGCCGCAGAGGCTCTAGACCAAAGCAAGTGTGGCAATGCCGCCTGACTCGCCCTAGACTCGGTGGGCGGTCTTTCCAATCCAACAGCTGGAAGCTAACCATGAACAACAATAATAGCCTGCTACGCCACATACCGTGGCTGGCGCTGGCAGTCATAGGGGCCTGCGCGCTGGGTGTTGTTGCCCTGCGTCGCGGTGAGGCGATCAATGCCTTGTGGATCGTGGTCGCGGCAGTGGCCATCTACCTGGTCGCCTATCGCTACTACAGCCTGTTCATCGCCACCAAAGTGATGCAACTCGACCCGCGCCGTGCCACCCCGGCGGTGCTCAACAACGACGGCCTGGACTACGTTCCGACCAACAAACACATTCTGTTCGGCCACCACTTCGCCGCCATCGCCGGCGCTGGCCCATTGGTGGGCCCGGTGCTCGCCGCGCAAATGGGCTACCTGCCCGGCACGCTGTGGCTGATTGCCGGTGTGGTGCTGGCCGGTGCAGTGCAGGACTTCATGGTCCTGTTCCTGTCCACCCGCCGCAATGGCCGCTCGCTGGGCGACATGGTGCGCGAGGAAATGGGCCGCATTCCGGGCACCATCGCCCTGTTCGGCTGCTTCCTGATCATGATCATCATCCTGGCGGTGCTGGCGCTGATCGTGGTCAAGGCCCTGGCCGAAAGCCCATGGGGCATGTTCACGGTAATGGCGACCATCCCGATCGCGATGTTCATGGGCATTTACATGCGCTACATCCGCCCGGGCCACATTGGTGAAATCTCGATCATCGGCGTGGTGCTGCTGTTGGCCTCGATCTGGCTGGGGGGCCAGATTGCGGCCGATCCGGTATGGGGCCCGGCGTTCACCTTCACCGGCGTGCAGATCACCTGGATGCTGGTCGGTTACGGTTTCGTGGCTGCGGTGCTGCCGGTGTGGCTGGTGCTGGCGCCGCGCGACTACCTGTCGACCTTCCTCAAGATCGGTACCATCATCGCCCTGGCCATCGGCATCCTGGTGACCATGCCCGAGCTGAAAATGCCGGCGCTGACCCAGTTCACCGATGGCACCGGCCCGGTATGGAAGGGCACCCTGTTCCCGTTCCTGTTCATCACCATTGCCTGTGGTGCGGTGTCTGGCTTCCACGCGCTGATCTCCTCGGGCACTACGCCCAAGCTGCTGGATAACGAAACCAACGCCCGCTACATCGGCTATGGCGGCATGCTGATGGAGTCGTTCGTGGCCATCATGGCCATGGTGGCTGCGTCGGTGATCGAACCTGGCGTTTACTTCGCCATGAACAGCCCGGCAGCCGTGGTCGGCGCCGATGTGGCGTCGGTCGCGCAGACCGTGAGCAGCTGGGGCTTCCTGATTACGCCCGAACAACTGGAGGCGGTGGCCCGCGACATTGGCGAGCACACCATCCTGGCCCGTGCCGGGGGTGCACCCACGCTGGCGGTAGGTATTGCGCAGATCCTGCACCAGGTGCTGCCGGGTGAAAACACCATGGCGTTCTGGTACCACTTCGCGATCCTGTTCGAGGCGCTGTTCATCCTCACCGCGGTCGACGCCGGTACCCGTGCCGGGCGCTTCATGCTGCAAGACTTGCTGGGCAGCTTCGTACCAGCTCTGAAACGCACCGAGTCGTGGGGTGCCAACCTGCTGGCCACCGGTGGTTGTGTAGCGTTGTGGGGTTACCTGCTGTACCAGGGCGTGATCGACCCGCTGGGCGGTATCAACACCCTGTGGCCACTGTTCGGTATCTCCAACCAGATGCTGGCGGGTATTGCCCTGATGCTGGGCACCGTGGTCCTGATCAAGATGAAGCGCGAGCGCTACATCTGGGTCACCCTGCTGCCGGCAGCCTGGCTGCTGATCTGCACCACGGCGGCGGGCCTGATCAAGCTGTTCGACCCGAACCCGGCTGTAGGTTTCCTGGCCCTGGCCAAGAAATACAGCACCGCCCTGGACGCCGGCCAGGTTCTGGCCCCGGCCAAGGACATCGGGCAGATGCAACACGTGATCTTCAACGCCTACACCAACGCCGGCCTGACCATTCTGTTCCTGCTGGTGGTGTTCAGTGTGCTGTTCTTTGCCATCAAGGTCGGCTACGCCGCCCTCGGCCGCAAAGAACGCAGCGACAAGGAAACCCCGTTCCAGGCCCTGCCTGACGCTTGAGAGGACCGCTGTCATGTTCAACGACCTGGGTCGACTGGGTAAGTACCTGGGGCAGGCCGCCCGCCTGATGGTCGGCATGCCCGACTACGACAACTATGTCGAGCACATGCACAAGACACACCCGGACAAGCCGGTCATGACGTATGAGCAGTTCTTCCGCGAACGTCAGGAAGCACGTTATGGCGGCAAGTCCGGGCCCAAGTGCTGTTGAGTCTCAAGCGTTAACCTGTACCGGCCTCATCGCTGGCAAGCCAGCTCCCAAAGGCACTTCACAGGCCACAAGGTTTGTGCGGTGCCTTTGGGGCGCTCTTTCAGGTACTGCCCAGGCGTCAAGGTTTGCGCGGTACCTGTGGGAGCTGGCTTGCCGGCGATGGGGCCAGTGTTTTTTCCGCACAGGAGATGTTCTGCGTGCAGACGCCCATTCCCGTAACCATCCTCACCGGCTTCCTCGGTGCCGGTAAAACCACCTTGCTCAAACACATGCTCAAGGCCGAGCACGGTCTGAAGCTGGCGGTGATCGAAAACGAATTCAGTGACGCCGGCATCGACAGCCAGTTGCTGGGCGACCAGCCGGTGCAGGTGATGACCCTGGCCAACGGCTGTGTGTGCTGCAGCATTCACGGCGACCTGACCCGCGCCTTGTACCTGCTGCTCGAGCGCCTGGATACCGGCGAAATCGCCTTCGACCGCCTGGTGATCGAATGCACCGGCCTGGCCGACCCGGCGCCGGTGGCGCAAACCTTCTTCATCGACGAGGAACTGCGCGAGCGCTACATCCTCGACGGCATCATCACCCTGGTCGATGCCAAGCATGCCGAGTTGCATCTGACCCAGACCATCGCCCAGGCCCAGGTCGGCTTTGCCGATCGCCTGTTGCTGAGCAAGACCGACCTCGTCGAGCCGGCTGCGGTCCAGGCCCTGCGCGAACGCCTGGCCCGTATCAACGGGCGGGCGGCGATCCGTGTGGTCGAGCACGGTTGCATCGACCTGGCAGAGTTGCTGGACGTGCGCGGCTTCAACCTAAACCCCGACCTGGGCGCAAACCTGAAACCCTCGCTGCGCCCGGTGCTCAAGCCGGCCACCCCCGACCGTATCGGCACCCTGGTGCTGCGTACCGAAGCCGCGCTGGATATCGACCGCCTCAGCGGCTTCATGAACGACCTGCTGGAAACCCATGGCAAACAGCTGCTGCGTTACAAGGGCGTGCTGAACATTGCCGGCGAGGACCGCAAGCTGGTGTTCCAGGGTGTGCTCAAGCTGTATGGCTTCGACTGGGACGCCGAGTGGGCCGAAGGCGAAACCCGCGAAAGCGTGATGGTCTTCATTGCCGATGACCTGCCCGAGGCTACGATTCGGGCTGGGTTCGAGGCGCTGGCTGAGGGCTGACCCGGCGCGGGGAGGGTGGCGCGAACCACTGCGGCCACGAGCTGCGGTGGCGCGTTTGCTCCTCGATGCAGGGGATCAGCCGCTCCCTCAGCACGGCGGTTTGCCCCACGGCCTTGGCCGTGCGGTACTTGATGCTGTGGATGCACTCGCGGTCGCCGAACTCGCAGCGGTTGAGCGCGGAGCCCCCACAGGGGCCATTGGCCAGGCCTTTGGGGCAGGTTTCCGGGCAGGTGTACAAGGTGTCTTCCAGGCGGCAGCGGCCGCAGGTATCGCAGCCAACCAACGGGCGCTTCACACTGCGCTCCAGGGTGTGCAGCACCTGTGCGCCAAGGCGGGTGGTCCACAGTGGCTGGCGCACCGCCCAGCCAAACGCCTTGCTCAGGCTGTTGCGGCGGCTGAACAGCAGCCCATGCATGCCATGCATCAGGTGGTAGCGGGCTTTTTCCTTGAACGAGGCATCGACCCTTGATTCGCCCTGGCGCCAGTTGGCCTGGGGGGGATGGAAGGTGACTGCCGGCAGCCCCGGCATTTGCCAACTGGCTTGCCAGGCGGGCGCCCATTGCTCCAAGGTGTGGACGTGCGTTTGCCAGTACGCCAGTCGCGCTTCAAGGGCAAGCAGCTGCTTCAGGTCATGAATGCCCGACAGGTGCACGCCCGCGTAACCCATCAGCTTCGTACCGATGATCTGCAAGGCAAGGCGGTCAACGCTGCGCGCCTGGGCAAAAGCCTTGGACTGCGCCGTTTCCGCCTCGAGCATTTCGCGCATGGAGGGGGTAACGGTCACGCCGGCGACGTGGTCGAGCATCGCTGCACGGCCATGGGTGAGGCTCATCAGGCAGGCCAGCATGGGTTTGGGCGCGGCCTGGCGGCGCATCCAGTGCATGGCTTCCTGGTGTTTGGCTGCGTCGAAGCCCAGTTGCAAGGTAAGGAAGTCGGCCCCCGCAGCCAGTTTTTTCTCGGCCTTGAAGTACTGCGCACCGCCTTCTTCCTCGTGGTACTTGAACGGGTTCAGCGCCGCGCCCAGCAACCAGAGCGGGCAGGCCTGGCGGGCAATCTGCAGCGCGGCCACCGACTCCAGGTAGCGCACCGGGCGCTGGCCGGGTTCATGCCCAGGCAAACGGTCACCGGTCAGCAGCAGCAACTGGTCGAGGCCGGCCGCCTCCATGCGCTGCAATTGCGCGAGCAAGTGGTGGCGTTCGCGGTCCTTGCCGGAGAAATGCGGCAGGGCCGGCACCGGGCGGTCGAACGAGGCCAGGGCGTCCAGCGGCGACATGTCCAGCGGGCTGCCGACGCGGTCGCCGATGGCCACGGTCATTGGCCAGCCGCACAGCTGCGCACGGTCCATGATCGCTTGCATCGCAGCGAAGCGTTCTGCAGAGGCTTTGGGCACAAACTCCATGACACAGACGAAATGGTGTTCACGCAGCGCGGTTTTCAGCAGGCTCATGAGGCCGGGCACCTGGTATGGTCAGGGTGGCATTGTGCGGCAGAAGGGGCAGGAGGTCATGTCCGGATGCGCAGGCTGGTGCTCTGAACAAGACATGGGGCGACTTCTGCGCATTCGGGATCATGAGAATTTCTTGGGTTCATCTCAAATATTATGAGTTTGTCTCAACACCACGATCCACTGGAAAATCCCCTCATCAATTTGAGCATGCTGAGGGGCAACACATGGCACTGGCACACAACCTGGGCTTTCCACACATTGGCGGCGACCGCGAACTGCGGGCCCGCCACTGGCAAGTGCAGATAGACGCCGGTATCGAACTGCTGCCCGTCGGCGAAACCGGCCAATGTGGCCAGCTGCCGGGTACCGATGACCAGCCGTTTGCCCTCAACTGGGAACCCTTGTTCGAAGAGGTGGAGCATGCCAACGCGCTGGGCCATGCCATCAAGCCTGTCGTGATTGGCCCGTTGACCTACCTGTGGCAGGGCCAGGCCCGCAACGCCGACTTCGACAAGCTGGAACTGCTCGATCGCCTGCTGCCCTTGTATGATCAGGCCCTCAACCGCTTGGCTGCGCTGGGCGTCGAATGGGTCCAGATCGACGAACCGATCCTCGCCCACGACCTGCCACAGGACTGGAAAAACGCCTTCGAGCGCGTCTACAACATCCTGCAGCGTGCACCGTTGAAGAAGTTGATTGCCACGTACGCCGGTGGCCTGGATGGCAACCTTGGCCTGGCCGCCAACCTGCCAGTCGATGGCCTGCACATCGATCTGGTGCAGGCGCCCGCACAGTATCAGGCCGTCCTTGACCGCCTGCCGGCCTATAAAGTGCTGTCGCTTGGCCTGGTTGATGGCTGCGATGGCGCGCCTTGCGAACTGGACAATGCCCTGGGGCTGTTGCAAGACGCCCATGAGCGCCTGGGCGCGCGGCTGTGGCTGGCGCCGGCCTGTTCGTTGGCGCATGGCACCGTAGAGGTGGCTGTGCAGAAGTGCCGCGAAGTGGCTGCGCTGGCCGCCTCGCTGGAGCAGTACCGAGTCGCGGCTTGATCATCTGCTGCTTGTGCCGGCCTGTTCGCGGGCTTGCCCGCTCCCACAGGTACAGCGCATGTTTTGAAACCTGCGCTACCCTGTGGGCGCGGGCAAGCCCGCGGACAGGCCGGGCCTGCTCAACTCAAACGCCGCTCAACGTTCGATAGCCAGTGCAACACCTTGGCCACCGCCAATGCACAAGGTCGCCAGGCCTTTGTGAGCATCGCGCTTGATCATCTCGTGCAACAAGGTCACCAACACCCGGCAGCCGGACGCACCAATCGGGTGGCCCAAGGCAATCGCCCCACCGTTCACATTGACCCGTGCCGCATCCCACTCCAGCGCCTTGCCCACGGCCAGTGCCTGTGCAGCAAAGGCTTCGTTGGCTTCGATCAGGTCCAGTTCGCTCAGCTGCCAGCCGGCCTTGCCCAGGCAGCGCCGCGTCGCCGCAACCGGGCCGATGCCCATGATCGCCGGGTCTACCCCGGCACTGGCATAAGCGGCGATCTTCGCCAGCACCGGCAGGCCCAGGGCCTCGGCTTTGGTGGCGCTCATCAGCAGCACGGCGGCAGCGCCGTCGTTCAGGCTGGAGGCATTGCCAGCGGTGACGCTACCGTCTTTCTTGAACGCTGCGCGCAGCTTGCCCAGCGACTCGGCAGTGGTGTCCGGGCGCGGCTGCTCATCACGGGCGAACACTTTCGGCTCGCCCTTCTTCTGCGGCAGCACGACAGGGGTGATCTCCGCATCGAAGCGGCCGGCCTCGATGGCAGCGAGTGCCTTGCGTTGCGACTCGGCGGCAAAGGCATCCTGCTGTTCACGGCTGAGGCCGTACTCGTCCACCAGATTTTCGGCAGTGATGCCCATGTGGTAGTCGTTGAAGGCATCCCACAGGCCATCGGTGATCATGCTGTCGATCAGCTGGCCATGGCCCATGCGCTGGCCGGTGCGGGCCGAGGGCATCACATAGGGGGCCAGGCTCATGTTCTCCTGGCCCCCGGCAATCACCACCTCGGCGTCACCGCAGCGGATGGCCTGGGCCGCCAGGTGCAGGGCTTTCAGGCCCGACCCGCAGACCTTGTTCAGGGTCAGCGCCGGTACGCTGAAGGGCAGGCCGGCCTTGATCGCGGCCTGGCGCGCCGGGTTCTGCCCGGCGCCGGCGGTCAGCACCTGGCCGAGGATGACTTCGTCGACCTGCGCCGGGTCCAGCCCGGTCTGCTCCAGCAGGCGCTTGATCACGGCGGCGCCGAGGTCGACCGCAGGCACGCTGGCCAGGGCACCCTGGAAGCTGCCGATGGCGGTACGGGTTGCGGCGACGATGACCACGTCGTTCATGTTGTTGTTCTCCGTGCGGTGGGCGTAGGGCTTCAAGCATCGGTGCCCTGGGCTCATTTGTTAAGTTTGTTTTTCTTTGAGATTGATGTGAAAAGCAAATGAATGGGCGCGCAGCGGTCCACCCCGGTTTTGCATCGCCCGGATCACCCCGTAATATGTGTCGGATAACCTGCGGGGGTAGTCTCACCCTCTGATCAACAGGAAACGCCCATGTGGCGCTTCCCCAGCATAAACCTGACGAGGTACAGACATTGGCCATCATTCATCCTAAGGTTCGCGGTTTCATCTGCACCACGACTCACCCGAAGGGCTGCGAGCTCAACGTCCGTGACCAGATCGAAGCCACCCGCAAGCTGGGCGTGCGCGAGGATGGTCCGAAGAAGGTCCTGGTCATCGGTGCTTCCAGTGGCTATGGCCTGGCAGCACGCATTACTGCAGCGTTCGGTTTCAAGGCCGACACCCTGGGCGTATTCTTCGAAAAGCCAGGCACCGAAACCAAGGCCGGCACCGCTGGCTGGTACAACGCTGCGGCGTTCGACAAGTTTGCCAAGGCCGAGGGCCTGTACAGCAAGTCGATCAATGGTGACGCCTTCTCCGACGAAGCCCGCGCCAAGGTCATCGAGCTGATCAAGAACGAAATGGGCGGCAAGGTCGACCTGGTCATCTACTCGCTGGCCTCGCCGGTGCGCAAGCTGCCGCAGACCGGTGAAGTGATCCGCTCGGCACTCAAGCCGATCGGCCAGCCGTACAAGTCGACTGCCATCGACACCAACAAGGACACCATCATCGAGGCCAGCATCGAGCCGGCCACCGAGCAGGAAATCGCCGACACCGTTACCGTCATGGGTGGCCAGGACTGGCAACTGTGGATCGACGCCCTGGCGGGCGCCGACGTACTGGCCGAGGGTGCCCGTACCGTGGCCTTCAGCTACATCGGCACCGAGATCACCTGGCCAATCTACTGGCACGGCGCCCTGGGCCAGGCCAAGCAGGACCTGGATGAAACCGCGCTGCGCCTGGACAAGAAGCTGGCCGCTGAAGTGAAGGGCGGCGCCAACGTGGCGGTGTTGAAGTCGGTGGTGACCCAGGCCAGCTCGGCCATTCCGGTGATGCCGCTGTACCTGTCGATGGTCTTCAAGATCATGCAGGAAAAGGGTGTGCACGAGGGTACCCAGGACCAACTGGACCGCATGTTCCGCGACCGCATGTACCGTGCCGATGGCGCCCCGGCCGAAGTGGACGAGAAGGCCCGCCTGCGCCTGGACGACTGGGAACTGCGCGACGACGTGCAGGATGCCTGCAAGGCCATGTGGCCGCAGGTGACCACCGAGAACCTGTTCCAGCTGACCGACTATGCCGGTTACAAGAAGCAGTTCCTCAACCTGTTCGGCTTTGAGCGCGCTGACGTCAACTACGACGAAGACGTAGCCACCGATGTGAAGTTCGACTGCGTCGAGCTGTAATTTCACACCGTGCTGGCCTCATCGCTGGCACGCCAGCTCCCATTTCGACAGCGGTGCCTTCAAGGCCTGTGTCGGGGCTGGCTTGCCGGCGATGGGCTGCAAAGCAGCCCCGGCAATCTCAAGCCTTGCGCGACAGTGGCGGCGCAGCAAACGTCACACCGGCCAGGCCGTGCTTGATCAGCGCCCGGATATTGCCATGGTCACTGCCCTCAGGCGTGGCCAGCACATCCCGGTAGTGCTCGCCGAAAGCCAGCAACGCTTCCTGATCGCTCAGCCCTTCAAGCACTGCCAGGCCCAAGGTCTTGCACGAACCTTCGTTCTGCCCGGCGGCATTCTCGACACCCCCATTGTTGAACGCCTGCGGCTGATAGCTGTAGTGCTCGGCAATGAACGCCAGGGTGTCGGCAAAGGCATGTTGGCCGCTGGCCAGGCTGGCGCGCAGGGTATCTAGATCAGTCACGAGGTTTTCCTTTTTCGAACGCCGCTTGCTGCTCGGCGCTGGCTTCTTTCTGGTATTGGGCTTTCCACTGGGCATAAGGCATGCCGTACACCGCTTCGCGGGCGTCATCCAGGCTCAGGTCGAGCTCACGCTCGTCAGCCGCAGCCTTGTACCACTTGGACAGGCAGTTGCGGCAGAAGCCGGACAGGTTCATCAGGTCGATGTTCTGCACGTCGGTGCGTTTCTGCAAATGGTCGACCAGGCGCCGGAACGCGGCGGCTTCGAGTTCAAGCTGTTGCTGTGGGGTCATGTGGGCTCTCACGTCATGCGGTTCTTCAGGTGGCGGCCACCATTGATGACCACCTGGCTGCCGGTGCTGTACTGGCTGGCGAGCAGGTACTTGACCGTCTCGATCAGTGGCCCGGCGCCGGGTTCGAACTCCAGCAGGGCCTTTTTCAAGGTGTGCTGGCGGTAGGCTTCGTCACCCCCTTCCTTGAGGATCAGCAGCCCGGGAAGGATACCGTTCACATGCACCTTGGGCGCATATTTTTCAGCGAACGACAGCACCATGTTCTGCAGCGCAGCCTTGGTGGCGGCATAGCCAATGTGGCTCTTGCTGCCGCGCGACGACGTTTCGTCGCAGATGTGAATGATGTCGGCCTTGTCCTGCTTGGCCAGCATCTCGCCCAAGGCCAGGTTGAGGTGGTAGGGCGCCTCTACATGCAGGCGGAACATGGTCTCGAGGTTGTCCAGGCCATCGCCCAGCCACAACGACGCGTTATGGATGATGGCGCGCAGGCCGTCGTAATGCTCGACCAGGTAGTCGATCAGCGCCTGGCGGTCGTCTGCCCGGCACAGGTCTGCCTGGAACTGCACGATGTTCGGGTGGGCCGCCTGTGGCTGTACGGTACGGCTGGCACTGACCACCGTATGGCCGGCCTGTGCCAGTTCAAGGGCCAGGGCCAGCCCGACGCGCTGGCTGGCTCCAGTAACGAGAATTGGGCTGTTCATGTTCGGGGCGGTCAACTTGTCTGTCCTGTGGTTGCCGCCCAGCATACCCGAACTGTTTGCCCGTTGTACGGCCTGGCCTCAGCGGCTGCGCAGGGCGCCCGCGGTGGCCGAAGAGGGCTGTAGCCAACCGGCCAGCAGGCGGGTGGACAACGGGATGAACAGGTACACCATCAGTGGCGTGAGGGCCAGGGTGCTGAGCAGTACCCGTGGTACCAGGTCGAGTGCGGCCAGCCAGTGGCCGAACGCCGTGTTGAACGCCAACGACACTGGGAAGAACGCCAGCCAGATGGCCACGGCCTGTTTCCAGCGCGGCGGTTTCTGCACCGCACTGGCGCCAAACCAGTCGTCAATGCCACTGACACGCGCCTCTTTGGGGCGCTCGAACAGGCCATTGCCGCGCTGCAACCAGGCCCGCCGCGAGGCGGAATGCTCCCAGGCATGCAGGGTGGGCTCATCGCTGAAGCGGAAAATGATCTGGAACTCGTCGCCATCGTGGGGTGGGGCGAGAATGCCCGAGCCCAGGTAGCCGGGGAAGTCAGTGGCCAGCTGTTCGCCCTCATGCAGCCAGGCCAACAGGTCCTGGTAGCGGCCATGTGCGGCGCGGCGCGACACCATCAGGGTAACGGGTGGGGTAGACATTGTGTATCTCCTGGCAACGGGGCCGGCGGGTAGCCGGCCCCTTGGCTGCGTGGCCCGGGGTGGTGGGCAACGCAGGCAGACATGCAAGAATCGGGCGCGGATTATCGCGCAGTTGTGCTGTGTGGCAACTGTCAGCCGGCAAATGGTCGCAACCTGTGCCCGGCGCTGTCGTAGTAGACTAGGCCATCTATTCCAGCACACAGGATGCCGTGCAGATGAGCGAACTGGGACGCAAGCCGGGGGGCGATGCGAGCTTCGAGCAGCAAGTGCTGTTTCCGATCCGTGAAGTCTCCCGCCTGACTGGCGTCAATGCGGTGACCCTGCGCGCCTGGGAGCGCCGTTACGGTCTGATCCAGCCCATCCGCACCGACAGCGGCCACCGCCTGTATTCCCAGGGGGACGTCGACGATATCCGCAGTATCCTCGGCTGGCTGGAGCGCGGCGTGGCGGTCAGCAAGGTGGGCAGCATCCTTGCCCGCAGCCAGGCGCTTGCCGGGCAGGCCACGCGCGCAGTGGACAGCTCGCTAGGCTGGCAGCAGCAGGTGCGCTTGGCAGTGCAACGCTTTGACCTGCCAGGGCTGGGCCGCCTTTATGAGGAGGTGTTTGCCGCCAGCACGCTCGATCAGGTTTTCGCTGAGGTTTTCATGCCGGTGTGGCACGACCTGGCCGTGCGCCATGGCGGCTACGGCCAGACCAGCGAGTGGCTGTTTTTTGACCAGTTTTTGCGCGGGCGGGTGTTCACGCGTTTGCAGCTGGCGGCCGCGCCGCGTCGCCACAACGTGCTGCTGGTGCCCTTGCCGGGGCAATGCCATGAGCTTGAACTGCTGGTCACCAGCCTGCTGCTGGGCAGTGACGAGGTTGGCGTGACGCCGTTGGTGTGTGGGCAGCCCCTGCAAGAGCTGGCGCTGGTCTGCGAACGCATGAAACCAGACGCCCTCGTGCTGTTTTCCCACCAGCCGCTCACTGCAGAGGTCAGCCGCTATCTGAAGCGGCTGGCGTCGGTGCTGGGCTGCGCGTTATTGCTGGCGGGAGAGGCAACGGACCAGGCCAGCGGCGGCCTGGCGGGCAGCCCCCTGGTTTGCCTGGGGGCACAGGGCGGGGTGATGCGTCAGCGTCTGCGCCAGTGCCTGGCAGGTCAGCTGGACACCTGAGTGTGCAATTCGGGGTGGGCGCGGCAATGGGCCTGCAGGATGTAGTCGCGCAGGCGTTCGATTTCTTCCGCTGGGCTTTGGCCAAGGTCGTACGCTGCCAGGTCCGGGCCAATACGCCGGCCCAGCACACCCTGCAGTTCGATCGGCTGGATGTTGCCGGGGGCGAAGCGCAGGTCGAAACGTGCCGGCGCGCTTGGCAGGCCACGCAGCTCCACCAGCACGCCTTTGAAGGAAATTTCCCGTACCCACAGCCCGCCAGGCGCGCCATGGCCGTCGAGCAGGGCGCTGGGCTGCTCCAGCGACAGGCGCCATGGCCGCAGCATGGGGCCGTCCTCGTAGATTTCCGGGGAGCCGACTTGCAGGTGCAAAGCGTGGAATTCGTCTTCCACCAGTTGCAGCGGGAAGCTGATTTGCTGGTTGTTGAATTGCGCCTGCAAGGTCACTTGTTCATTGGCCACCAAGCGGGTGAGCAAGCTCTGGATGCGGCGGTCGCCATTGACCTGCAGGCTCGACATCGAGTCGGCCAGGTTCAGGTTGGGCGAATGCTGCATGCTCTGAATGAAATCCAGCTCGTCCTGGGTAAGAAGGGCGTCTGCTTGCATGATCGAACTCGGTGGTGGCGATTTCTTCAACGTAGTTGACCGTAACCGGGGGGCTTGGTTCAGGTGCGTTCGTCGGCTTTCAGACGAGCGCGCAGTTCGGCCAGCTCTCGCTCCATTTCCACCTGGCGGGTGACGTCCTTCTGAATGCCGATGAAGTAGGTACGTCGCTCGGCGTCGTTCCTTACCGCCGTGATCGACAGCTCGTTCCAGAAGGCAGTGCCATCCTTGCGGTAGTTGCGCATCACTTCCCGGCACGGGCGGCGTTCGGCCAAGGCTTTGCGAATGCGCGCACGCGCGAGCTGGTCACGGTCGTCAGCCTGCAGGAAGCGGCAATCCTGGTAGAGTATTTCGTCCCGGCTGTAGCCGGTCAGGCGTTCGAACGCGGCGTTGACGTAAATGAGGATGGTGTCGTCGCCTTCCTGTTCGGCAACCACGATCCCGTCATGGGAGGCGTCGACCATCGATTGCAGCAGTTTTGCGTTGATCATGTTCAGGCCATGCGGCAGGCAGTAAAAACGGACGCGCTGTAGCAGGCGGCTTTGGCAGAGGCGGCCTTTTGCCAGCGCTGAATGCTAGTATCCTACGTTTTCACTCAGTTTCGGAATCCTATACCCGATGAAAGTCGCCATTATTTCCGGATCGGTCTATGGCACCGCCGAAGAAGTCGCCCGTCATGCAGAAACGAAGCTCAAGGCCGCCGGCTACCAAGCCTGGCACGCCGCACGTGCCACTTTGCAGGACCTTGAAGGTTTTGCCCCGCAGGCCCTGCTGGCCGTGACATCGACTACCGGTATGGGTGAGCTGCCGGACAACCTGATGCCCTTGTACAGCAGCCTGCGTGACAGCCTGCCAGCGGCCTTCCGTGGCCTGCCGGGTGCAGTGATTGCGCTGGGCGATTCCAGCTATGGCGATACCTACTGCGGGGGTGGCGAACAGCTGCGCGAGCTGTTTGCCGAGCTGGGCGTGCGCGAGGTGCAGCCGATGCTGCAACTGGATGCCAGCGAGACGGTGACCCCGGAAACGGATGCCGAGCCGTGGCTGGCCGAGTTGGCTGATGCCTTGAAAGGCTGACGGTCAGGTTTAGCAATTATGGGCCTGCCGCAGGGAGTGTCCGGGCAGACCTGCCAGCCAGATCCCGATTCATGCCTCGCTGCCGGGTACCGGCCACTCGCGCAGCAGCGCCAACCACGCTTGCGCGGCCCGCGACAAATACGCGCCACGCCGCCAGATGAAGGCAATGTCCCAGCGCAGGTCCCCCGGTGAGCGCAGGGGCATACGCACCACACCAGGGCGTTCCAGGGCTTTTGCCACCACCCGGGGCAGCAGCACCACGCCCTGGCCTGCCGCGACCAACGCTGCCAGGAAATCCGCCTGGCCACTGCGCCCGCCTTCCGTCGGGGTGAAGCCCTGCTGCTGGCAGGCTTTCACCAAACGGTCATTGAGCACGAAACTGCGCTGGTAGAGCAGGAACGGCGTTGCGGCCAACTGCTTCAGGTGCACCCCGCCCAGGCCTGCCAACGCATGCCCCGCCGGTAGCAGGGCATCCAGCGGCTCATTGCAGAACGGCTGGTATTCGAACCCGTCGTCGCTGGGCGTAAGGCTGCCACCGAGCTCCAGCTCGCCACTTCTGACGGCCTGCTCGATGCTGCGGCTGCCGCCCTCCACCAACTGGATGGCGATGTTCGGGTGGCGCCGCCGGTATTCGGCGAACAAACCGGCGAACAGCGCATCGCTGCCCAGCATCGGCAAGCCCAGGCGCAGTTCGCCACGCTCCATCTGGCTCAGATCGTCCAATTCGTTGAGCAGCGCCTGGCGTTGGCGCAGCAGGGCCTCGCCGCGCTCAAGCACGATGCGCCCGGCGGCGGTCAGGTGCAGGTGTGATGCCTGGCGTTCCAGCAGCGGCTGGCCCACATCTTGCTCAAGCTGCGCCACTTGCTTGCTGACGGCCGACTGACTGATGTGCAGGGTCTGTGCGGCTTGGGTAAAGCCGCCTCGGTGCACCACTTCGATAAAGCTGCGCAGCTGTTTGAATTCCATGTGCCAATTCTATTATGGAATGGTAGCCAGTCTAACAATTCGCTTCTGGCCTAGGCAGCCAAAACTTAAAATGAGGGCCTGTCGAGGAACACCGCCATGAAACCCGCGTTACTGAAAAAACTGCTGCGCCTGCTTGCCGAGCTGGCGACCCTGTATGCCCTGTTTGCACTCGGTGGCCAGCTGGCCACTTGGCTGGGCTGGCCTATTCCCGGCGGGGTCATGGGCCTGGCGTTGTTGTTGCTGTTGTTCGCCGTGGGGGCACTGAAGCCAGCCATGCTGCAACTGGGCGCCGGTTGGTTGATGGCCGAAATGCTGCTGTTCTTCATTCCTGCACTGATGAGCCTGCTGGACTACGGCGCGCTGATCCGGGACGAGGGCTGGCGCATCCTGCTGGTGATCGCCGTGAGCACGCTGATGGTGATGGTAGTGACGGCCCTGACCGTCGAACTTGTGTGCCGCTGGAGCATGCGCCATGAGCCTTGAACCCATGCCGTTGTTCTGGCTGGCGCTGACGTTGCTGGCTTACCTGGGCAGCCGCTGGCTGTACCGGCGCAGCAAGCGCTACCTGCTGTCGCCGCTGATTCTGGTGCCGGTGTTGCTGCTGGCGGTGGCTGTGCCGCTGCACACCGCCTATGCCGAGTACGCGCGCAATACCCACTGGCTGATGGGCGTGCTCGGCCCGGTGACCGTGGCCTTTGCCGTGCCGATCTGGCAGCAGCGGGCCATGCTTGCCCGGCATTGGCCGGCGTTGCTGGTCGGCATGCTGGCGGGCAGCAGTGCGTCCATCGCCAGTTCATGGGGGTTGGCGCACCTGCTGGCGCTGGACAATGCGACCAGCCTGTCGCTGGTGCCGCGTTCCATCACCACGCCCTTTGCCATGCCCTTGGCCCATGACCTGGGCGGTGTGCCCGAGCTGACGGCGGTGTTCGTGATGTTCACCGGGGTGCTCGGTGCCATGTTCGGTGGCGTGCTGCTGCGTTGGTTGCCGCTGCGCACGCCGTTGGCCCGGGGGGCATTGTTCGGCGTGGGCGCGCACGGCGCCGGGGTCAGCCGGGCCCAGGAAGTGGGCCGCGAGGAAGGCTCGGTGGCCGGCCTGGTCATGGTCCTGACCGGGCTGCTGAACCTGTTCGCCGCACCGCTGCTGGCCATGTTGCTCTGACCGTTCGTGCCACTGACTCGCTCAGTCATCAAGCTGGCTGGCAACGCAAGTTCCACCCCTGGTAGGGCTGGCTAGACTCACCCTCGACATAGAGAGCACATGAAAGTGCCGAGGTGACATGCAATGACCGCAGCCTTGCCCTATCCAGTCCACACCACTTAACCGGGTTACTTCTGATGCCTTTGGCCGAAATTCCATTGTGCGTCTGGCGTACCCGGGGACAGAGCTTCACATTCCGGGGCCAGAGCATCCGCTACTGGACCGCAGGGCAAGGAGAGCCCCTGCTTCTTTTACACGGCTTCCCCACCGCCAGTTGGGACTGGCATTACCTGTGGGGGCCTTTGACGCAGCGCTTTCGGGTGATTGCCT
This sequence comes from Pseudomonas sp. p99-361, assembly GCF_003935475.1. NCBI lineage: Bacteria > Pseudomonadati > Pseudomonadota > Gammaproteobacteria > Pseudomonadales > Pseudomonadaceae > Pseudomonas > Pseudomonas sp. p99-361. The sequence goes on from NZ_RHQO01000062.1 coordinate 18,663, forward strand.
GCGACATGCTCGGTTTTGGCGATTCGGCCAAACCGGTGGACCACGCCTACAGCCTGATCGAGCAAGCCGACCTGCAGCAGGCGCTGCTCGCCCACTTGCAGGTGGACCAACCGGTGCACCTGCTGGCTCACGACTATGGCGGCAGCGTCGCTCAGGAGTTGCTGGCGCGGCACCATGAGCAGCGCGCCGAGGTAGCCAGCTGCGTATTTCTCAACAGTGGCCTGTTCGCCGAAAGCTGTCACCTGCTGCTGATCCAGAAGTTGCTGCTGAGCCGCTTCGGCTGGCTGGTGGGTCGCTCCTTCGGGCGTGACGACCTGGTGCGCAACATGACCCAGGTCCATGGCCCCTGCACCCACCCGAGCGAAAGTGCCCTGGACGATTTCTGGAGCCTGATCGCCGCCAACCGCGGTACGCGCGTGCTGCATAAACTGGTGGGCTACCTGCTGGAGCGCCGCCTGCACCGTGAGCGCTGGGTTGCGGCCATGCAGTGCCCAGGTGTGCCCATGCGGCTGATCAACGGCATGGTCGACCCATTGTCCGGCGCGCACATGCTTGAGCGTTACCGGCAACTGGTGCCACAGCCAGACACCGTGCAACTGCAGGGTATAGGCCACTACCCGCACACCGAGGCGCCGGTGCAGGTGCTGCGGCATTACCTGGCCTTTCGTGAGCAACCGCTGAGTTTTTGCCAGGCGAAAGTGGCGTGGTCCTGAGCGGGCCTCATGGCCCGGCGTTATTACCAGGCATTCAGCCTGCGTGAGCTTGATTGTCTGCTTGCCGCCGGCGGCAGACACTCGGCTGACCTGAACCTGCCTGGAGCCCTTGGCATGAGCGAGCCTGTACTTCTGCAAGATCGTGTGGTGATCGTTACCGGCGCCGGTGGCGGCCTGGGCCGTGCCCACGCGCTGCTGTTCGCCGCCCGCGGGGCCAAGGTGGTGGTCAACGACCTCGGCGGTTCCACCCACGGGGAGGGCGCCAGCGCCAGCGCTGCTGATCGGGTGGTGCAGGAGATTCGCGCCGCCGGGGGCAGTGCGGTTGCCAACCATGACTCGGTCAGCCAGGGTGCCCGCATTGTCGAGCAGGCCTTGGACAGCTATGGCCGCGTCGATGTCGTGGTGAACAACGCCGGCATCCTGCGTGACAAGACCTTCCACAAGATGGACGACAGCGACTGGGAGCAGGTTTACCAAGTGCATGTCGAAGGCGCCTACAAAGTTACCCGCGCGGCCTGGCCACACCTGCGTGAGCAGAACTGGGGGCGGGTGATATTCACGGCATCCACCTCTGGCATCTACGGTAATTTCGGCCAGGCCAATTACGGCATGGCCAAACTGGGCCTGTACGGGCTTACCCGTACCTTGGCCATCGAAGGGCGCAAGCACGGTATCCTGGTCAACGCCATTGCCCCAACCGGCGGTACGCGCATGACGGAAGGGCTGATTCCCCCGCAGGTGTTCGAACGGCTCAAGCCGGAGTTGGTCAGCCCCTTGGTGGTGTACCTGGGCAGCGAACAGTGCCAGGGCAGCGGCGAGCTGTTCGAGGTGGGCGGGGGCTGGATCGGCAAGGTGCGCTGGGAGCGTAGCCTGGGGGTGGGTTTCGACCCGCGCGAAGGCTTTACGCCCGAGCAGGTCGCGCAGCAGTGGGAGCACATTGGTGATTTCGAAGGGGCAGTGCACCCGCAGGACAGCTTGCAGGCGCTGCAGCAGATGATGGCCAACCTGCAGAAATACCCGTTGTAAGGCCATTGTAAGGAGCGGCCTTGCGTCGCGAAAGGGGCGCGAAGCGGCCCCAGGATTTCAGCGTTGGCGGCTAAATTGCCGGGGCTGCTTCGCTGCCCGTTCGCGACGCAAGGCCGCTCCTACAGGTGTCGCGTGGCCCGAGGCTTTGCCGGTGTCCGCGGGCGTCATTATTCAGCGCAAAAAAAAGCCGCTGCAAGCCGCAGCGGCCAATCGAGACGTTAGATCAAGGAGCTTCAAAATCTACGTCAGTGCACCTCGCAGGCCTGAAAGGCGGGGGGGAGAGCCCTTCATGCCGGCCAGTGAGTAAAGAATAAGCGCTTGATCCTGTAGGAAAAATAGCCGCTTATGACATTCACCTTTACGTTTCGGGCAACAGTTGCGCAGCTGTTCAGGCCGCGGGCGAGTAGCCCATTCGCCAGCTGGTTTCCCGCGTTGCCGCCAGCAACCGCTGTGCCGCCGGGCCATGCTCGTCGGCATGGAAGATCGATGTAGGCCCGACCACGGTCATCACCGCCGCAACCTGCCCCAGGGCATTGAATACCGGGGCCGACAATGCATCCACGCCCGGCATCAACAAACCGTGTACATGGTGCAGGCCACGTTCGCGTATGCCGGCCAGTAGCGCTTGATAATCGTCGGCAGAGTGCTGCAGGGCGGCCAGTTCACGGTCACGCAGGTCTACCGTTTCCCGCTCGGGCAGGTAGGCAGCGAACACCAACCCGGTCGATGAGCTGAGCAGCGGCAGCACCGAACCGATCTGCGTTACCACGGTCACCGCCCGCACCGCGGGCTCGATGCTGACCACGGTCGCGCCCTGGTTACCCCACACGGCGATGAAGCAGCTTTCGTTCAGTTCGTCGCGCAGTTGCGACAGGGGCAGTGCAGCAATTTTCAGCACATCGATGCTGCCCAGCGCCGCCAGCCCCACCCGCAATGCCTCACGCCCCAGGCCGTAATGGTTGGTGGCAGCATCCTGCTCGGCAAACCCGCTGGCGATCAATGCCTGCAGGTAGCGGTGCACCTTGCTCGCCGGCATCTGCACATGCTCGGCCAGGCGTGACAACGAGGTGGAAGGGGCCAATTCAGCCAAGGCCTTGAGGATGTCGGTGCCGACCTCCGCAGAGCGGACTTTCTGCTTGCCGTTGTCGGCGGTGGTACTGGCTTTGGCCATGGACAGCTGCTTCCGGATTCTTCAGTCGGGCCTTTATAGCTTGACGCCATGCGTGGAGCAAATTACGTTATTCGTAATCTGATTACGATAAAAACAATGCAGACCCGCTGCCGCCCACCCCAGGGCCTGCAGCCAACTGCCCGCAACGGCTCGGCCAGAGCCCGGAGGCACCGATGAATCGCGATCCATCACCCGACCTTCACTACCTCAGCGGCTTCGGCAACGAGTTTGCCAGCGAAGCGCTGCCCGGTGCCTTGCCGGTCGGGCAGAACTCGCCGCAGCAGGCGCCCTACGGGCTGTACGCCGAACTGCTGTCCGGCACGGCGTTCACCATGGCCCGCAGCGAGCTGCGGCGGACCTGGTTGTACCGTATCCGCCCGTCTGCCTTGCACCCACGTTTCGAGCGCCTGGCGCGCCAACCGCTGCAGGGCCCGCTGGGGGGCATCAACCCCAATCGCCTGCGCTGGAGCCCCCAGCCGATTCCCGCCGAACCCACCGACTTCATCGAAGGTTGGCTGCCGATGGTGGCCAACGCCACGGCAGATAAACCGAGCGGCGTGAGCATCTACATCTACTGCGCCAACCGCTCCATGGAGCGGGTGTTCTTCAATGCCGATGGCGAACTGTTGTTGGTGCCGGAACAGGGGCGCCTGCGCATTGCCACCGAGCTGGGCGTGTTGCAGGTCGAGCCGCTGGAGATTGCGGTGATCCCGCGTGGCATGAAGTTCCGTGTCGAGTTGCTCGACGGCCAGGCCCGCGGCTACATCGCCGAAAACCACGGCGCCCCCTTGCGCCTCCCGGACCTGGGCCCGATCGGCAGCAATGGCCTGGCCAACCCGCGGGATTTCCTCACCCCGGTGGCGCACTACGAAGAAACCACCGGCCCGCAGCAGCTGGTCCAGAAGTTTCTGGGTGAGCACTGGGCCTGCGAACTGCAGCATTCGCCGCTGGACGTGGTTGCCTGGCATGGCAGCAACGTGCCGTACAAGTACGACCTGCGCCGCTTCAACACGTTGGGTACGGTCAGTTTCGACCACCCGGACCCGTCGATCTTCACCGTGCTGACTTCGCCGACCAGCGTGCATGGTTTGGCCAACATGGACTTCGTGATCTTCCCGCCGCGCTGGATGGTGGCCGAGAACACCTTCCGCCCACCGTGGTTCCACCGCAACCTGATGAACGAGTTCATGGGGTTGATCCAGGGTGCCTACGATGCCAAGGCCGAGGGCTTCCTGCCGGGTGGGGCGTCGTTGCACGGGGTGATGAGCGCCCATGGGCCCGATGCCGAAACCTGCGAAAAAGCCATTGCCGCCGAGTTGGCCCCACACAAGGTCGACAACACCATGGCGTTCATGTTCGAGACCAGCCAGGTGCTGCGCCCGAGCGTGCAAGCGCTGCAATGCCCGCAATTGCAGGCCGACTACGATAGTTGCTGGGCCACCTTGCCGAGCACCTTCAACCCGAACCGGAGATAACCCATGAACCACACTGCCATTGCCCGTAGCTGGGTCGAGCACGCCAACGGGCACAGCGACTTCCCGCTGCAGAACCTGCCAATGGGCATCTTCAGCCGGCCAGGTGAAGCCAGGCGCTGTGGCGTGGCCATTGGCGACGCAATCCTCGACCTGGAGGCGGTGCTGGCCGCCGGCCTGTTCGACGGCGCAGCCAAGGCTGGCGTCGAGGCGACCCGGGGTGGGGCACTGAACGCATTCTTCGCATTGGGGCGCAGCGCGCGGGTGGCCCTGCGCGAACGCTTGCAGGCATTGCTGGGTGAACACAGCGAACACCAGGCGGCGCTGAAGCCGGCCCTGCTCAACGCCGGCGACTGCCAGTTGCACGTACCGGCGCAGATCGGTGACTACACCGACTTCTACGTAGGTATCGAGCACGCCAAGAACGTCGGCAAGCTGTTCCGCCCCGACAACCCGTTGCTGCCCAACTACAAGTACGTGCCGATCGGTTATCACGGCCGTGCCTCGACCATCCGCCCCTCGGGTACCGAGGTGCGCCGGCCAAAGGGCCAGACCCTGCCGGCCGGGCACACCGAGCCCAGCTTTGGCCCCTGTGCGCGCCTGGACTACGAACTGGAACTGGGTATCTGGGTCGGCCAGGGCAACGCCATGGGTGAAGCGATTGCGGTAGGTGATGCTGCCGAACACGTGGCCGGCCTGTGCTTGCTCAACGACTGGTCGGCGCGCGACATCCAGGCCTGGGAATACCAGCCGCTGGGGCCGTTCTTGTCGAAAAGCTTCATTACCAGTATTTCGCCGTGGGTGGTCACCGCCGAGGCGCTGGCGCCGTTCCGCTGCGCCCAGCCGGCCCGGCCGCAAGGCGACCCGCAGCCACTGCCGTACCTGCTGGACGAGCGCGACCAGGCTGCGGGCGCGTTCGATATCGAGCTGGAAGTGCTGTTGCTGACCGCGCGCATGCGTGAGCAGGGCCTTGCCCCGCACCGCCTGACCTTGAGCAACACCCGCAGCATGTACTGGACCGTGGCCCAACTGGTTGCCCACCACAGCGTCAACGGCTGCCAGTTGCAGCCGGGCGACCTGTTCGGCTCGGGCACCCTCTCCGGTGCGACCCCTGGCTCGTACGGCAGCCTGCTGGAAATCACCGAAGGCGGCAAACTGCCGGTGGAGCTGGCCAGTGGCGAGGTGCGCAAGTTCCTCGAAGACGGTGACGAGATCATCCTGCGCGCCCGCTGCCAGCGTGACGGCGTGGCCAGCATCGGCTTCGGCGAATGCCGTGGCACGGTCGTCGCGGCCAACTGAGGGGGCAGGGCATGGAGCTGTACACCTATTACCGTTCCACCTCGTCCTACCGGGTGCGCATCGCGCTGGCACTCAAGGGCCTGGCCTACCAGGCCTTGCCGGTGAACCTGCTGCAAGGTGAACAGCGTGGCGCCGGCTACAGGGCCGTCAACCCGCAGGGCCGCGTGCCAGCCTTGCGCAGTGACGGCGGTGAAGTGCTGGTGCAGTCGCCGGCGATCATCGAGTACCTGGAAGAGGTGTACCCACAGCCCGCCCTGCTGCCGGTCAATGCCGAACGGCGGGCCAAGGTGCGCGGTGTGGCGGCGATCATCGGATGCGACATCCACCCGCTGCACAATGTCAGCGTGCTGAACCGGCTGCGCCAGGGCGGTCAGAACGAGGGCCAGGTGAACGACTGGATCGCACACTGGATCAGCCAGGGTCTGGCGGCCGTGGAACAGTTGATTGGCGATGAGGGTTTCTGTTTTGGCGATACCCCGGGCCTGGCCGATGTGTACCTGATTCCGCAGTTGTACGCGGCTGAGCGTTTCGCTGTCGACCTTGGCGGTTACCCGCGCATTCAACGGGTTGCCGCACTGGCAGCCGCGCACCCGGCATTCGCCCAGGCCCACCCGGCCCGGCAGCCGGACACCCCGGCTCAGTGAAGTGAGCGGTTCGCCGCCGGAAGCTTGCCGATGCGCTCGCACAGCTTCAGGCGCTGGACCGGGTCTTCCGTCAGCAGCAGGGCATGCTCCAGGTCGTAGCGTTCGGCTTGGGGGCAGTCCAGGTGTTGGTAAAGCGAGGCGCGGGTCATGTAGTCCGCGACCTGCACCGGCCCCAATTGCATGACCCGTTCGGCGTCGATCAACGCCGCCAGGTGGTTGTCATTGCTGATATGCAGTTGGCGCAGGTTGCGCGACAGGCGCTGCAGCATCTGCTGCGCGCTGGCGGTGCGCAGGTGCTCTGCCGTCAGCGGCAGGTCGGGGCCAAACTGGCGTGCCAGCAGCTCGCGACAGTCGCTGGGGTACAGGCGCCTGCCGCCACAGGGGTCGAGCAGGTGGTCGGCACCCGGCACGCGCAACAGGAAGTGCCCGGGAAAACCCACGCCCTCCAGCGGTATGCACAAACGCCTGGCCAGCTCGAGGGCGAGGATGGCCAGGGCCAGCGGTTGGCCTCGGCGGCGTTGCAGCACTTTGTCCAGCATGGCGGCATGTGGCCGCAACGGCAGGTATTCGTCTTGCACAAACCCCAGTGCATTGAGTTGGCGCAGCAGAGGCTGTGCCAGTTCACTCAACGGTAGCATGGGCAGGTGGGCACTGATTGCGTGCTGCAGGTCGTGCACGATGGCAAGGCTGGCGACAGGCGCGACGTTAGGGTCGTGCTCGGCGGCAACCCACAATGCGGCTTCCAGCAGGGCGACGGGCTCGCGTTCCAGGCAGGCCAGGCAGGCTTGACGTGGGTTCATGGGGCTTCTCCACACTCGCTTGAGTATTAGCTGCGGTGCGGGGTTTCGTCCAGTGGTCTGGCGGCGGCTGCAAACATGAGGCCGGGCTTATACTGGGTGCAGCACCTGTTGGGGAGCCTGTCGATGTTCGCGCTGATGCAAAGCACCCGTACCCAGTCACTGCACTTGTTCACCGACCCGCCCACGGGCCTGAAAGCGGTGGTGGCGATCCACAGCCAGCAGTTGGGGCCGGCGCTGGGTGGCTGCCGCTACCTGCCGTACGCCGATGACGAAAGCGCCATGGCCGACGCGATTCGCCTGGCCCAGGGCATGAGCTACAAAGCGGCACTGGCGGGCTTGCCCGTGGGGGGCGGCAAGGCGGTGATCTTGCGCAACCCGCATGTGGAAAACCGCGCAGCTTTGTTCGAGGCCTTCGGCCGCTTCGTCGATACCTTGCAAGGGCGTTTCATCATCGCCGTGGACAGTGGCACCTCGACCCTGGACATGGACTGCATCGCCCAGAGCACGCCGCATGTGACCAGTACCACGGCCTCGGGTGATCCCTCACCGCATGCGGCAATGGGGGTATTCGCCGGCATCCGCGCCACGTCCTATGCCCGCTTGGGCAGCTACAATCTCGAAGGCCTGCGGGTAGCGGTGCAAGGGCTGGGTAATGTTGGCTACGCCCTGGCCGAACAACTGCATGCGGCGGGGGCGGAACTGTTGGTGAGCGATCTGGACACAGGGCGGGTACGGCTGGCTGTTGAGCAGCTCGATGCCCACCCGGTGACCCACGATGCGTTGATCAGCACCCCCTGCGACATCTTTGCCCCGTGCGGTGTGGGGCCGGTGCTGAACGGGCAGAGCGTGATGCAACTGCGCTGCGCGGCAGTGGCGGGAGCGGCGAACAACCAGCTGACCACCTTGCAGGTGGCTGACCAGCTGGAGACCCGCGGGATACTGTATGCGCCCGATTACGTGATCAATGCCGGTGGCTTGATTTACGTGGCGCTCACCCACCGTGGCGAAGACCTGGGCACCATCACCTCGCACCTGGCACGCATACCTTCGCGGCTGACCGAAGTGTTCGGCCATGCCCAAGCAGAGAAACGCTCGCCGGCGCGGGTGGCGCAGATGTTGGCGGAGCGGTTGTTGTATGGCTGACGGGATTTGTGTTGCATGCACCGGCCTCATCGCTGGCAAGCCAGCTCCCACGGGGATCGCATCAGGGCTGACAGGTGTTTGCCACAAGATATGCAGCGCCTGTTAGAGCGA